>NZ_JADJDD010000005.1:0-228528 GCF_016702885.1 Candidatus Villigracilis vicinus | reverse complement strand
AAAATCCTTTATTACAATGCGTTTACCGAAGACCTGTTCTATTGGGATAACGATTTAGAGCGTGATAACGAGCCAAAATTAAAAATTCAGCCTAACGATTTTACAAAATGGGTGCTTCAAGACCAAGGGCAAGATCAAAACATTGTTGCTCATTTTCAGCGCTATACTGATACAAAGTTGTCTCCGCGTTTTAGCCCAGATTTCTCTGAAGTCACATTCTCTTTGAACGCGGCAACGAAGAACAAACCGAAAACATCAAAATTTCAAAAGGTGAAGAAAGCAACTTTATATGGAGTGTATTTTATAGTCTGCTTGTGCAAGTGATTGATGTATTGAATGTCGCTGAACCCAGCGATCGTGAAACAGATCAGTTTGACCAGTTGGAATATGTCTTTATTGATGACCCTGTTAGCTCCTTAGATGAAAACAATTTAATACAATTGGCGGTAGACTTGGCACAACTGAGTCATAGTCGTTCAAAACTTAAATTTATTATCACGACCCATAACCCGCTTTTTTATAATGTGCTGCACAATGAGTTCAAGGACGCTAAATTTAAAAAATATCTTCTGAAAAACGAAGATGGGGAATATGATTTGAAGTCCCCAGGCGATTCACCATGTTTCGTATCATCTTTTCTCAAAGCAGAGATTGAAAAAGCGATTGAGACGGGTCAGCTGCATAAGTACCATTTTAATTTTCTCAGAAATATTTTAGAAAAACTCCACTTTTCTTGGTTATGAAAATGGGGAGATCTATTACCTACAACAGGATGATGGAAACTCTAATCCTTATGAGACACGAATTATTAATATCTCTATTTGAATACAAAGCCATTGCAGAATCGAATAACTTCATCGTCTTAGATAAGTACACCAAAGCCCTGCAGCTCAAGGAATCCTATCAAAGCGAATACGCTTTAGAGGCTGAGTTCCTCATCGATCTACAAAACCAGGGGTATGATTACCTGACCGATTTAACCACCCCCGAAAAAATGCTGGCGAACGTGCGGGTGCAGTTGCAAGCCATCAATCAGATGCAGTTTTCAGATGGGGAATGGCAACGTTTTGTTGAAAGCTATTTAGATAAACCCAGCGATAGCATTATCGATAAAACGCGCAAAATTCACGACGACCATATCCACGATTTTGTCTTTGACGATGGACATATCCAAAATATTTACCTGCTGGATAAGAAAAAACTTGCACGGAATAAAGTGCAGGTGATCAAACAGTTTGAACAAAAAGGTACGCATTCCAATCGCTACGATGTCACCATTTTGGTGAATGGTTTGCCATTGGTGCAAATCGAGCTCAAAAAACGGGGTGTGGCGATTCGTGAAGCATTTAATCAGGTGCATCGTTATAGCAAAGAAAGTTTTAATGCAGATAACTAACTGTTTAAATATTTGCAGCTTTTCGTGATTTCCAACGGAACAGATAGCCGTTACTTTGCCAATACCATCAAGCGTGATAAAAACAGTTTTGATTTCACCATGAATTGGGCAAGAGCAGATAACTCGTTAATTAAAGACTTAAAAGATTTTACTGCCACGTTTTTTCAGAAAAACACCTTATTGAATGTGCTGTTCAACTATTCAGTCTTTGACGTGAACGACACATTGTTGGTCATGCGCCCCTACCAAATTGCCGCGACCGAGCGCATTTTATGGAAAATAAACAGCGCTTATCAAGCAAAAAAATGGAACACCACCGAAGGCGGCGGCTATATTTGGCATACCACAGGCTCAGGCAAAACCTTAACCAGCTTTAAAGCGGCACGCCTTGCAACCGAGCTCGATTTTATTGATAAAGTTTTTTTTGTGGTCGACCGTAAAGATCTCGACTATCAAACCATGAAAGAATACCAACGCTTTTCGCCCGATAGCGTCAATGGTTCAGACAGCACCGCAGGGCTAAAACGTAACCTTGATAAAGATGACAATAAAATCATTGTTACCACAATTCAAAAATTGAATAACTTAATGAAAAGTGAAGGCGACTTGCCCATCTACAACAAGCAAGTGGTGTTTATTTTTGATGAGGCGCACCGTTCTCAATTTGGTGAGGCGCAAAAAAACCTAAAGAAAAAATTCAAAAAATTCTACCAGTTTGGTTTCACGGGTACGCCAATTTTTCCACAAAATGCCTTGGGGGCAGACACCACTGCTAGCGTGTTTGGGCGCGAGTTGCATTCTTATGTAATTACCGATGCCATTCGCGATGAAAAAGTGTTGAAATTCAAAGTGGATTACAACGATGTGCGCCCACAGTTTAAGGCGATTGAAACGGAACAAGACGAGAGAATACTCACGGCGGCCGAAAACAAACAAGCGTTATTACATCCCGTCCGTATTCGAGAAATTGCCCAATACATTTTAGATAAATTCAAGCAAAAAACGCATCGTTTACAGGGGGGGAGCAAAGGCTTTAATGCCATGTTTGCCGTGAGCAGTGTGGATGCCGCCAAACTATACTATGAATCGTTTAAGTATTTACAGAAAGACAGTAACAAGCCGCTTAAGATTGCTACCATCTTCTCTTTTGCGGCTAACGAAGAACAAGATGCCGCAGGGGAAATTCCTGATGAAAGCTTTGAACTCACGGCAATGAATAACAGTGCGAAAGAGTTTTTAAGTGCGGCAATTGATGACTATAACGCGATGTTTAAAACCAATTACGGCGTTGATAGCAATGCGTTTCAAAACTATTACCGCGACTTTGCCAAAAGGGTGATCAATCAAGAAATTGATTTACTGATTGTGGTGGGTATGTTTTTAACAGGCTTTGATGCGCCCACTTTGAACACCATATTCGTGGATAAAAACCTGCGCTACCACGGCTTGATCCAATCCTATTCACGCACCAACCGCATTTATGATGCGACAAAAACGTTTGGCAATATCGTCACCTTCCGCGATTTGGAACAAGCGACCATTGATGCCATTACTTTATTTGGCGATAAGAACACCAAAAACGTGGTGCTGGAAAAAAGCTACAAAGAATACATGGAAGGCTTTACCGATGTGGCGACGGGTGAAGCACGGCGTGGTTATTTGGACGTGGTGGCGGAGTTACAACAACGCTTCCCCAATCCTGATGAACTTGTTAGGGAAATTGATAAAAAAGAGTTCGCTAAATTATTTGGCGAATATTTACGTGTCGAGAATGCGCTGCAAAACTACGACGAATTTGCTGGCTTAAAAGCCTTGCAAAGGCTAGATATGACCGATCCTACAGCGGTAGAGGCGTTTAAAGCGAAGCACTATATAAACGATGAAGACTTAACAGCGATGCAAGCGATTAAGGTGCCAGCCGAGCGCATGATTCAAGATTACCGTTCAACCTATAACGATATTCTCGATTGGCTTCGCCGCGAAAAAGCGGGCGCTGAAACAGAATCCGCCACCATTGATTGGGATGATGTGGTTTTTGAGGTGGATCTGCTCAAATCACAAGAGATTAATCTGGATTACATTCTGGAATTAATATTTGAACACAATAAAAAGCTTAAAGACAAAGTGACATTGGTTGAAGAAGCACGCCGTTTAATTCGCGCCAGCCTTGGCAACCGCGCCAAAGAGAGTTTGATGGTTGATTTTATTAACCAAACCAACTTGGACAACATTCTAGACAAAGCCAGTATTATTGATGCTTTCTTTACCTTTGCTCAAACCGAGCAACAACGTGAAGCAAACGAATTAATTAATGATGAAAACCTAAATGCAGACGCGGCTAAGCGTTATATCCTTGCATCATTAAAGCGTGAATATGCTAGTGAAAACGGCACAGAACTCAATGCGCTTCTGCCTAAAATGAGTCCGCTTAATCCGCAATACTTAATCAAAAAGCAAACTGTTTTTCAAAAAATCGCCGCTTTTGTTGAGAAGTTTAAAGGGGTGTTGGCGGGCAGATTTAATCCATGTATTTATAAAATAAGAGAAGCAACAAGAGTCCGCATGCGGACTCTTTTTGTTGCCTACTACTTCGTAATTCTTCTCGCTTCCATATAAAACCGCTTCTTCTTCGCTTCACCCATCAAGAAGGTCTTGCGGGGCAGGGGCTCTCGCCTTGACTAAATAGAACATGTATTCTAAAATCTTTCACATCTTATAGGAGTGAGAGGAAACAAAAACATGACAACTCAAAACCCTGCACACCCCCAAATTGTAAGTAAAGATGAATGGCTGGCGGCTCGAGAAATATTGCTGACCCACGAGAAAGAACTTACCAAACATCAGGATAAAATCAGCGCTGAGCGCCGTAGATTGCCCATGGTAAAGGTTGAAAAAACATATACATTTAACGGTTCAGAAGGAAAGCGCAGCCTTTACGATCTGTTCGATGGGCATACCCAACTCATTGTGTACCACTTCATGTTCGACCCTTCCTGGACGGATGGTTGTATGGGTTGTACCGGGTTTGTAAATGACCTCGGAGATCTATCTGAACTGCAAGTGCGTAACACACAGTTTGTCATTATCTCGCGTGCCCCACTCGAAAAACTGCTTGCATATAAAACGCGTATGGGCTGGGAACGTCCCTGGTATTCAGCATTTGACACCGATTTCAATCAGGACTTCCAAGTGACAGTGGATGGCGGTGAAAGGCATGGGTTAAGTGTTTTCTTCCGTCTTGATGATGATATATTTCATACATACTCAATCTACAAGCGCGGCTGCGAATCATTAAGTGATGTGTATCGATTACTGGATATGACGCCTTATGGACGACAGGAAGATTGGGAAGACTCTCCCGCTGGCTTTCCGCAACGTCCAACCTACGGATAAAATTTCCCATGAAAAAAGAAATAACCATCACCCCCATCCACGTTGCCGACCTGCTCGCTGAAGGCGAGCGGATGCCGGTCTATGTACATGTTATCGATCATCCCAATGGGCGCGTACTGGTCGACACCGGTATGACGGAGCTGCACCCGGCAGTGGCGGATATGGATCCGCGCCTCAGCCCGCTGAACCAGCAGGACTTCGATCTTACAAGCGTTGATATCGTCGTCAACACACACCTGCACTTCGACCACTGCGGTGGAAACCACCTTTTTGCGGGCAAACCCATCTATGTCCAGCGTTTGGAGTTGGACGATGCGCGCAGCAAGGATGATTATACGATCCGCGAATGGGTCGATGCGCCCGGCGTGCAGTATGTGCCGGTCGATGGCGAGTTCGAACTGCTGCCCGGGCTGCGGCTCGTCCCTGCACCGGGTCACACACGCGGAATGCAAATGGTCGTTATCGAAACTGGCGAACGTCCGATCATTGTGGGTGGTGATGTGGCAGTATGGTTCGGCGAACTTGACGAGCCGCACACCGAAGGTCAGTTGCGAGTGCTTGCACTCGACCCTGAATTGGTCTGGCTCACACACGTAGATGAGCCGTGGCGACCTCATTAAAATGGGTAATGAAAAACAAGCGTAAAGACTAAAAAAGATAGAGTCCACACTGTGGACTCTATCTTTTTTCCTGGGATAAATCTATGGGTTGGGTGCGAGGCACCCTTTTGGGATTCTACTTCGTGATCTTTCTCGCTTCCATGTAGAAGCGTTTCTCTTTCGCTTCACCCATCGAGAAAGTCTTGCGGGGCAGGGCGCCATCCAGGATCACGGTCTTGAACAACTCGTTCTTGTGCATGCCCGCCAGATAAAAGCCGACGTTGCCGCTTTGCAGGGACAATCGCTCCACCACATCTTCGCCGTGGACGTAGTCAATTTTCTCCGCGCCGCCATTCTTCACGAACGGGTCGAGGAAGGCTTGAATGGTTCCCACCGCCAGATTGGTGGAAGGCTCGCTGATCTCAATTACGCCGAATTGCTGTCCGCCGCCGACCACGCCGATGAGTTGCTTTTCACCAGAAGCATTGTCTACGTGTTGAGTCATCTCCGCGCCGCTGGCAACGGGGGTGTATTTGTAATTCTCGCCAAAGAAAGACTTCATCTCGGCGAAGACATCTTTCTTCAAACCGAAGACCACGCGATGGATCGGCTCGAACTCCAACGCCTCATCGTGGACGTTCTCAATTTCAACCAAGGCATAACGCGCCGGGTGATCCATGCCCACTTCGGCTTTGATCTTTTCCCAAATGGCTTTGGCAGTCGCAAGCGAGTGATTGCCATCGCCCATGGCGAAGAGCAGCACCGGCAGATCTTTGCTGACGTCATATTTCGCGGCGAAGGTTTCCGGCTTGGCGAGTCCGCGCAGGGCTTCGACGACTTGATTCTCGAATTCAGCATTCACGGCATAACCCGCGAGATGACCACTGCCGAGCATGGTTTCAAAATCATATAACTTCTCGAACTTCGCTTTCGCCGCTGTCAACGGTTCGATGACGGTCTTGTTCGGGTCGTCGATCAACACCAGAATATGCGGGAATTCAAGCTGAGCGCCTTCGCGGATCTTGATGCGCGGAGGCAGGCGGTCCACGATCGTCCCTTCGGTGGCGCGGATCAGGCTGGAGGAGCCTTTGTTGTAATCATAGCGTTCGAGGTCGAGGCACAGCATCACACCTTTGCGGGTCTTGCCATGCAAAGTCTGGCGCTCGACATACACAAATCCATCATGCGGCTGGAGGATGCCTTCATCCATGTACTTCTTCATCGCCGCCTGAATGTTCTGGATGCGTTCCTCCCCGCCCGGTCCTTCGAGATAGACTTCGGGGAAGGTCAGGCGCAAGGTCGAAGGCGCATCGCCGACGATCTTTTCCACGTCGTTCCAATACTCCGGCTCGGACGTGAACTGGTCACACGCAATCACCGCCCACTTCTGCGGGTCAACGCCGGGTTTGGGAAGAACCACTTGCGGGATCTGAATGCCAATGTCGCTGATGATTTTCATAATAAAGGTCTCCTCTAAAGTATCCTGTCATTGCGAGGAGGGTGCTCTTCCCGACGACACTTGCACCGTAGTGCGGATGCAGTGCGGTGAGCAATCTCATGAGCATGGTTGGAGATTGCTTCGCCGCAAGAACAAGAGCGCGGCTCGCAATGACGGAGGTGGATGTATTATTTCTTCGCGAACGCGATCAACTTCTCTGCCACTTCCGCGCCGACGCGGGCTTGGGCTTCCTTGGTGGCTGCGCCAATATGCGGGGATGCGATGACGTTGTCGAGCTTGGCGAGTTTCCAGTCGGTGGGGGGCTCTTCGTTGAAGACGTCCAACGCGGCTCCTGCGACCTTTCCACTGGTCAGCGCTTCGTAGAGTGCTTCTTCGTTGACGATTCCACCGCGCGCGCAGTTGACGATGCGTACGCCGTTCTTCATCTTGGCGAACTGCTCTTTGCCGATCATGTTGCTGGATTCTTTGGTCTTGGGCAGGTGCAAGCTGATGTAGTCGGACTGGGCGAGCAACTCATCGAGTGAAACCAGTTTGACGCCAGCCATTTCTTTCACATACGGGTCGTAAGCGACCACGGTCATTTCCATGGCGAGGGCGCGTTTGGTGACTTCCTTGCCGATGTTGCCGATGCCGATCAGCCCGAGAGTCTTGCCGCCGATCTCATCGCCGTTGAAAGCTTTCTTTTCCCAGGTTTCTGCTTTCATGGTGGCGCTGGCTTTGTAGAGTGAACGAGCCATCATCAACATATAACCAATCGCAAGCTCCGCCACTGATTTGGAATTGGCGAGGGGAGTGTTCATGACCGTGATGCCTTTTTCCTTGGCATACTCATGGTCAATCGTATCAAGCCCGGCACCGCCGCGCAAAATGACCTTGAGGTTGGGGCACACATCGATCAGGTCTTTGCGGACCTTGGTGCGTGAGCGCACGACCATGCCGTCGTAGTTGGGCAGCTCAATCATCAACTGTTCAGGGGTGATGTCGTCGCGCACGTCAACGGTCAGCCCGGCGGCACGCATCTGTTCGATATATTCTTTTTCAGTCTTGTCGCAGATAATGATCTTCATTGGATTCTCCTGTTAATTTACAGTGTGAGAGTTTTCTCGCGCTGCATTGGTGGAAATTATTTTCGTAGGGGCGACCCTTCCGGTGGGGGAAGATTATCTGTTAAACCCGGGCGGGTCGCCCCTACGTGTACGGTAATTAATAACAGGAACCAAACCGCCGAAGCGGCTATGTTCCTGTTTGTGAATTCATGCGCAACACATCGGTCATTCTAACCATGCAAAATGCCTTTGTCAACGATGGAAATCAGCCCATATGGGTGCTTATTGTTCTTGTAGATTTGTCTGACAACTACTATAATGGGTTAATTGAATTTGTGCAATAATGAATTATCATCGCATAAAATTGTTTAGACATAAGCAAGATCGCAGTGTAGTGAAAAGTTTGTGAACGAAGAATCAAGCCCAAGTCTCAGAATGAGGCGTTTGTCATCCACTAGACTTCTTGTAAAAGTCTATTTTTCGCCCTGCTCAAGGCGGCGAGAGCACTTATGCAAGAGGTCTACTATATAAAACAGGAGTATAAATCCATGTCTGATTTAAAACGTGTCTATAATTTCAATCCTGGTCCTGGTGTGCTTCCTTTGGAAGTGCTGCAGGAGGCACAGGCAGAGTTGCTGAACTTCAAGGGTACTGGCATGTCGGTGATGGAGATCAGCCACCGTTCGAAGGAATTTGAAGCGGTCATTCAAACCGCTGAAGCGGATCTGCGCGAGTTGTTGGGCATTCCCTCAAATTACAAGGTGATGTTCCTGCAAGGCGGCGCGACCCTGCAATTTGCGATGTTGGCGATGAACCTGCGCCCTGCGGGTGCTTCGGCGGATTATGTTGTGACCGGTTCCTGGAGCAAGATCGCGTTGAAGGAATCCAAGAAGCTTGGCACAGCCCGGGCTGCTGCCAATACCGAAGCGGCGAATTTCAATTGCCTGCCCGAGAAATATGATTTTGACCCGAAGGCGGCGTATGTGCATTACACCATGAATGAAACCATTCACGGTGTGGAGTTCTTTTCTGAACCAGTGATCCCCGATGGGGTGCCGCTGGTTTGCGATACTTCGTCCAATTTCATCAGCCGACCGATCGATGTTTCGAAATACGCCTTCCTGTATGCGGGTGCGCAGAAGAATGCCGGACCTTCCGGTGTGACGGTTGTGATCGCCCGCGATGACATGATCGCTCGGACTCCCGAGAACCTGCCCGTGATGCTCGATTACAAAACCCTCGCTGAGAGCGGTTCCCTGCACAACACGCCGCCTTCGTTTGCCATCTACATGGTGGGACTGGTCTTCAAATGGGCCAAGAAAATGGGTGGTTTGGCGGCGATCGAGAAGATCAACCGCGAGAAGGCGGGTATTGTCTACAACGCCATTGATTCCAGCGGCGGCTTCTATCGCGGACACACCGTGCCCGCAGCGCGTTCGTTGATGAACATTCCCTTCCGCTTGCCGACTGAAGAATTGGAAGAGACCTTTGCCAAAGAAGCCAAGAAGAACGATCTGATCGGCTTGAAAGGACATCGTTCTGTGGGCGGCATGCGTGCTTCGGTTTACAATGCGATGAGCATTGAAGGCGCGAATGAATTGAGCAAGTTCATGGCGGAGTTCCAGAGGAAGAACGGCTAGTTATATTATTAAAAGAAAAAACTCCCCCGCGAGATTTAGATTTCGCGGGGGAGTTTTTGTATCCAGGCAGTGTTCATTAACTGGCTGGTGTAATTCGCCCTGCCATGATCTTTTGGAAGATCGGTACGATATCCGGGTCAAATTCCTTGCCTGAATTTTCCACGATGTAATTGAGCGCCATTTCAGGCGACCAGGCTACACGGTAGTCGCGGTCCTGGGTCAGGGCATCCCAACAGTCGGCGATGGAAAAGATGCGCGCGTGTAGGGGGATATCTTCGCCTTTCAAGCCGTTATAGCCGGAGCCGTCCCATTTTTCATGGTGATAACGCGGAATATCCAAAGCTGGGCGTAGAAAATCGATATCCTTCATCCATTGGAAGGCAAACTCGGTGTGCATTTTCATTACATCCCACTCCACTTCGGTGAGTGAACTGGGTTTGTGCAGGACGAAATCCGGGATGGCGATCTTGCCGATATCATGCAAAAGGCTTCCGTAGCGGATGTTCTTGAGTTCGGTTTCATCCTGAATACCCATTGCGAGCGCAATTTTAAGCGCCATTTCTGTGACGCGTTCACTGTGCCCCTCAGTTTCCTTGTCTCGCATTTCGAGCATTCTTGTCCAACCGCGCAGGCTTTCATCATGTGAGGCGATCAGTTGAATGTTCTTTTCCTGCAAGTGCAGGTTTTGAGAGTAGATCAGTTTTAAATCTTTATCGTAAGTGTAAGCGGTAAAGATCAGAATAAGCGCTCCGGTTCCCAGCACTGCCAGCATGCTGCCTAAACCTTCGAACGGCTGCTTATAAAGAAATAGACCCAAAAAGAAAAACGGAATGAGTGACACCCATAACATGGTGCGCCAGGATAGCAGTAATGGCATGGTCAGAAGTGGAAGAACCAGCCAGATCAAAGTGATCTCAGGGTGAGCGTCTCCACGGATGGCGCTAATAAGGGCAGTTTGGTACCCGGCAATGCACATCGTTATAACCAGGAAGATGGACCCAATCGAGTAGTATTTTGTGCGTGTAGTGAAGTAAGCAAAGAAGGATACGCCGAGAACGATCAGGTCAAGGGTAATCTCTAATCCCAGCGCCCAGCGAACCAGGACTGAAATTGAGATAAGGATGATCAAGATCAGGAGCACCTTGCTGGTTAGAGTGGCGCGTTTTTTGCTGAAAAAGGTCCGGGCTGTGTTGGCGATGTCTTCAATTTCTACGATAGTACCGGGCATGGTAGGTGGGTAGCCAGCTTTGTGAAACATATATCTATCCTTGAGTGGATACGAGCTGAACTGGAGTAATAATTCAATGATTTGTCCCCCGTTTTGGGGCTTTGTTTTGAAACTATAACACAAGTCTATATAATTAACTCACTCCCCCCCTGCTTTTTGGCATGTTGTAAAGAAAGCCAAAACCCCCCCAATTTTAGTGTTTTTTTTTGCGCCCCTGCGCCTTTGTAATTATTTCACCTTCTCTATAGCAATTGGGTCAGTTAAAAATCCCCTTGGCACTATTAACCTGATCGGTTAATAGACGACATCATTTCTTGTGTAACATCCTTGCCGCCTGTCAGGTTGGTATAGATCGTTGAGATGGTGTAGATCGGTCCCCAAGGAATACCCCACCACCCCAGAAAAAGCGAAATCAATATGTAACCTATGCCGGAACCCAGTGAACTCTCTCCAGCTTTAATGAAGTATATGCCTGAGTTTCTACGAAAGGTCATGATCAAAATGGAGATGCAATATGGGTAAATGACGAACTTCCCTCCTTGAGCGACCTCAGATTGAACTTGTGAGATCGTCATACCTTCGATGCCGTTGATTTTCATTGGATAGCTCCCTTTTTATTAGATTTGAATGCCAAAACTATCGACAATACGATTGTACTCAATACCAAAGCGAATAGGATCGATCTTGGTGAACCGCCTTGTTCGGGGTTCGTGAAGCCTTCACGTGCAAGGAAAACAACATTGAGAAGTAAATACGAGCCGATTGCACCGAGGGAGGAAATTAAAGGGGCTGAGTTGAAATGCCCGAAGAGCAGAACCGCCATCCATAAAAGGATGATGACATTCGCGGCGACTCGTATAAATTCCAATTGATCGGCGGCAGCGTGGATGAACATGTCTGCCATTTGGATAAGGATGAGGCAGATCCCGATCATTTTTGATGAGGTGGTTCCCATTTTTAATTCCTTTATAAAGTTTTTGCGCCGGTATGCCAATTATTGTTGCCGCATCCTACGCGGTTTGTTCCGCATTCTTTTCAAAAGCCTTCTTCATCAATCTCGAGATCGGAAGCAGGGTAAGCCAGCCCATGAAACCAATCGGGAACATATCCATGCGGCGGATCGTCAGCGTACCTGCGGCTGTCTTTTGGAATTCCCACGTTTCGATAAAGTGTGTGGCAAGGTGTTTCAATGGGGGAGTGAAATCCTGAAATTTCAAAACCACCTTCCGAGCGGTATCCCATTCCATGATCTCTTCCACATGCCCAGAGCCGTCCTTGTTCTGCACCTTTATTCTGGATCCGACATACTCTGGTGTTCGGACTTCAAACTGGGCGTGTTCGATGCCCGGTAAAATGGAATAGCCTTCGAATTCTGACCAACGCTCCGTATCTAGAAAGGCGGAGCATATCTCTTCAGAAGATCGCTTGTTTGTGCGTTGGATCTGGATGCTTATGGGCTTCATATTATTTTCTTTTCTAATCAGACATTGCGACCTGTCCACGGACCTACCCCTTCAATACGGGTAACTTTGACACGAGTGATATAACCAGACGGTGGATTATCCATTGGCGGAAATTTCACGCCGGGTCCGATATACACTTCGGCGAGTTTTTGCAGTAATTGCGGCGCGCCTCCCTGCGTGATGCGGGCTTCACCGTAGATAACAGCATATTCAGTCAATCCCAAGTCGCTTTTTGTGGAGGCTTCGAGTGAGATCACCACTCGCGAGTCACGCTCGATATTCCTTACTTTTTGGTTGCGCGGCAAATGCGCACAGACGATCTCGTCATTTTCCAGTCCGATCCATACAATGGTAACGTGAGGACTGCCGTCCTTGTTCATGGTGACAAGATGCGCGTCGCGTCCTGATTCGATCAAGTCTTTGAGAGGTTGAGGGATTTGCATTTAAACTCCTAATCTACCATGAAAGTATAAGCTGATTTGCTTTCGAAATAAAGCGCTTAAAATGACGGTGACTGCAACCATCCCACTCCCTAATGAAACTGTAATCCTCCCTTTCGAGCCAGCCCAAGCCCGCAGGGTATAATCGCTCGCATGGATTTTTTCTTTCCCGAAGATAACCTTACCCGTGCCGTGCCCGAAGAAACGCACATCACAACCTTATCCGCCGAAGCCTATCCCGACGGACGGCGGCTACGTGTCAACCTCGAAGTGACGCCATTCCAAAAGCGACCTTATATTGAGGTCGCCCTCAATGATGCCAATGGTGACGAGATCGCCTCTACCAGCATCGTTGAGCCGCTGAGCTGGAAGCTCGAATTTACCATGCACATCCGTGGCGAGCTGAACAATCCCTATACCTTGAATGCCCGCTTGTATTACCCTGATGACGGACCTTCCGATCAGCCGCGGCAGTTTTCTTTTGACGTAGTGCCGCCTCAAGATTCCCCTTCACTTGATTCCAATTAATTGACATTGTCCATGCCCTGGCATTTCACAACCTTTCGTTCGAAGACCTGGCTTCTGGCTTCACTTTTGAGTCTTGCACTCATGGGGTGTAACCAAAATCTGGAAGCGCCTCCCGCAACCGAAGCGGTCCAGCCTGTTTCAACCGATACCCCTATTCCAACACCAATCGACCCTGCCAGTGAATCTGCTTTCCTATCCATCGAAGAGAACGGCTACGCCCATCTCTTTCTCTTCCGTTCGCTCAACATGCAATTGACACGCATCACCACCGGCTCATGGAGCGACATCGCCCCTGCGCTCAACCCGCAGCGTACCCGCCTTGCATTCGCCTCCGATCGCGATGGCGACTGGGATCTGTACGTCATGGCATTGGAAACTGGCGAAGTAAAACAAGTCACCAACACGCCGCAATATGACTCGGCTCCATCCTGGTCACCGGATGGACAATGGCTGGCGTTTGAAACCTACGTGAACGACAACCTTGAGATTGCCGTGGTCAATGTTGATTCCGGTGAAACGGTTCCGCTTACACAACACCCTGCCTCAGATCACTCGCCTGCCTGGGCGCCTGATGGACGTAATGTTGCCTTTATCTCTACTCGCGGCGGGGATAGCGACGTCTGGCTGGCGAATCTCGACCTTGCCGGAGAAGATCGCTATAAAAACCTGAGCAACACGCCTTTTGCCTCTGAGAACTTTCCGCTTTGGAACCGCGATGGTTCCCAGTTATTGTGGTCATCCATATCACAGACGATTGGCTACAGCGGCTTGTATGCATGGAATGTTGCCACTCCAGATCGTAATGCATATTGGATTGGGGATGGGAATGTTGGCTCATGGAACGAAGCAGCAAATCGTGTTCTGGCTGCGGTAAGTGCCCCAAATCAGACTTTCCTTACTTCCTATGACCTCGAAGGGAATATTCTTTTCTCTTCCATTCCCTTAACCGGACGTGTCCGCGGCATTGCCTGGGGCAGCCTGGATCTGCCTGCCCAACTGCCTGAGACTTTCATCCAAGCCGCTGCGGATGTCCCGGCTGTATTATGGGCGCCCATTATCACCCCTGCGGGCGATGTGCCCAACCAGCGTTTCGCCGTCGTGCCGATCAATGATGTGCAGGCACCTTTCCCGCAACTGCATGATCTTGTAGATGAATCATATAACGCCTTACGTTTGCGCATTTCACAAGAAGCCGGGTGGGATGCACTTGCCAGTTTGGAAAATGCTTTTGTTCCATTGACGACCAGCCTTGAACCCGGTATGGATGAAGACTGGCTTTACACCGGGCGCGCATTTGCGATCAACTCTTTGATGGCGAATGCAGGTTGGATGGTGACCCTGCGTGAAGATATCGGAGCGCAAACCTATTGGCATGTTTACATTCGCTGCGCCGTGCAAGATGGTTCGATGGGGGAGCCCATTCACAATGTGCCCTGGAATTTGAATGCACGGTATGACCTTGATCCGCGCACCTATGAACAGGGCGGTGATTATGCGCCCGTCCCTGCCGGGTACTGGGTGGATGTGACTTCTCTTGCGTATGCTTACGGTTGGGAGCGTCTCCCTGCCTTGCCAACCTGGCGAACGTATTACAAAGGCGCGCGTTTCACTACTTTTGCCGCGACCGGCGGTTTGACTTGGTACCAAGCCATGCAAGAGTTGTACCCGGTGGCGGCGCTCACCACACCCACGCGTGTTTTGGCGCCTAGTCTGACTCCAACCAACACTCCGACCTTAACACCAACCATCCGCCCTACACGGACGCCGCGTAATACACCAACTCCGGTATATACACCAACGATCACGTTGACGCCCTCTGAAACACCGTTCCCGACTCTGACGCCCACACCTCCAACAGTGATTCCTGGTGGGTAGCCGCTGGCGAGTTATCTACTTTGAATCAAACCATGTCATTTAAAAGAACACTCGCTTCGTTATTCCTCTTATTATTGTTGTCTGCTTGTACTTATGGGGTAAGTAATCCCACGCCTACGCCAGTGATCGCTGTCGAAGCGCAGGACCAGCCTGAAGTCCAATTTGAGGCGTTTGTTACTCCGTCACCTCAACCTTTCCAATTTAGTTTGCCTACGCCAGGGGCGGAACCTATTACAAACTGGCGTCCACCTTTATACCCAGTGCCATGGGCGATCGCGCCATATGATCACTTTTTCTTCAACCGCCCTATTGCTGCAGATCAGACCAACTGGCCCATCGCGGATTATCGTTATGGCGGCGTATTTTTTGGCCGTAACATTGTGCATACCGGTGTAGACATTCCCTCGCCTGAAGGAACACCCATCCTTGCGGCAGGACCCGGTACCGTGGTTTGGGCAGACTGGGGTTTGTTTCTGGAGATCCCCGGTGATGAAACTGACCCCTATGGCATGGCGGTGGCGATCCGCCATGATTTTGGATATAACGATCAGCAGCTTTATACCATCTATGCTCATATGAGCCAGATGAATGTGATCAAAGGTCAGCATGTGGATACGGGCGAAGTAATAGGGTTGGTCGGCTCGACTGGCGCTACCACGGGTCCCCATGTCCACTTTGAGGTGCGCTTCCCATATAATTCCTTCTTTTATACCTATAACCCCGAGCTGTGGATCGCACCACCACAAGGCTGGGGCGTACTGGCTGGGCGCATAATGAATGAAAAAGGGGAGCTGATCCAGCAAATGGAGATCCTGGTTGCACCCGAACGTGCCTCGCGCACCTTCACCGTGCGGACCTACGGAAAGAGAGGCGCTGCCAATTCTGACCCGTATTACCAGGAAAATTTTGTACTTGGTGACCTTCCAGCCGGCATTTATAAAATTTCATTTAAATACGATGATGAACGTGTGCAAACCTGGGTGGAGATCTTTCCCGGACAGGTGACCTATTTCACCTACAAAGACAAAACAGGTTTTAATGTAGCCCACCCGCCCGCACCGACATTGGACTTTTTGCCAGGCAATTTACCTGCCACTCCCACGCTTCAGCCGTGATTCTGTAACCGATGGTTTACCCATCTTTAACCCCTTGACGGTCAGAACATCTGTGCTATACTCTCGAAACCTTAACCCACTCAACCTTTGTTTTGAAAATACCTTTCGTGGTTAAGCATATACAAGGAGATCCACTATGGCTAGAAAACCCCGCGCAGCAGCTTCAGACTCTGCCCCCTCATCAAATATGGATAACGCCAAACGGGCTGTTTTAGACAAAGCCGTTGGCGATATTCTCAAACGCTACGGCGACGGTTCCATCATGCGTCTGGGCGAGGCTCATGCCATGGTTACCGAGATCATCCCAACCGGCTCGCTCTCCCTTGATATTGCCCTCGGCGTCGGCGGTGTTCCGCGTGGACGCGTGGTTGAAATTTATGGACCTGAGTCTTCGGGTAAGACCACCCTTTGTTTACATATTGTTTCTGAAGCTCAAAAGAGCGGCGGTACCGCGGCCTTCATTGATATGGAACATGCGCTCGACCCCGTCTATGCCGCCCGCCTCGGTGTGGACATTGATAACCTGCTCGTTTCCCAGCCCGATACCGGCGAACAGGCGCTCGAAATTACCGAGACCCTCGTCCGCTCCGGTGCTGTCGATGTTGTCATCGTCGACTCCGTAGCTGCCCTGGTTCCGCGCAACGAAATCGAAGGCGATATGGGTGATGCCAGCATGGGTATGCAGGCACGTCTCATGTCTCAGGCGCTCCGCAAACTCAGCGGCGCCATCAACCAGACCAAGACCACTGTCATCTTCACCAACCAACTCCGCCAGAAGATCGGCGTCATGTTCGGCAACCCCGAAACCACCACCGGCGGTCAGGCGCTCAAGTTCTACGCCTCCCTGCGTCTCGATGTGCGTCGCATCCAGTCCATCAAGATGGGCGAGGAAGTCATCGGTAACCGCACTCGTGTTAAAGTCGTCAAGAACAAGGTCGCGCCCCCGTTCCGCACCGCCGAGTTCGACATTATGTTCAACGAAGGCATCTCCAAGAGCGGCGACGTGCTCGACCTGGCGACCAAGTTCGAAGTCATCACGAAGCGCGGCGCATTCTTCTCTTATGGAGATATCCGCATTGGTCAGGGACGTGAGAACGCCAAAGATTATCTGCGCTCCAACCCCGATCTGATGAACGAGATCGAAGGTGTCATTCGCCAGAAATCAATGTCTGGTGAAATCGCCCTGCCGATCGATTTGGGCGATGGCGGCGGTGGTGAAGATGCTGCCGCGGTCGAAGAAGAAGCGTAAAATAGAGTGGACACGGAAACGTGTCCACTTTTTATATGAAAAAACTACGCATCATCTCCCGCCCGGTTCTGTTTCTTCTCTCGGTCTTTTTTCTCGTTGTTGGTTGTGCCCCCCAAGCGGCGCCGACAGCTTTCCGACCACCAACAGCGGCTCCACCGACGCTGATCCTCCCAACAGCGACGCCTCTATCCATTACCGCCACCATCGCGCCGACCCTTACCGCCACAGTGGATGCTGGTCCATGCACGAATCTTCTGACCTTTCTTGACGACCTGACCGTGGAAGACGGTACAACTTTTGCCCCCGGTGCCGACATCGATAAGCAGTGGCTTGTTCAAAACGATGGCACCTGCAACTGGGACTCAACCTATAAATTGAAATGGGTAGGCGGCTATACCCTCGGCGTGACAGAAGAACAACCCCTTTTTCCAGCTGCTTCCGGGGTTCAGGTTACGCTGCGCATTGTCTTCACTGCGCCGGAAGAACCTGGCACATATCAAACCACATGGCAAGCCACAGCCCCGGATGGGACCCTTTTTGGGGATACCGTTTACATGGAAATCGTGGTGCAATAAGAATAGTTTCTGAAATGATCGATCAAGAGATGCATGTAGAGGTACCTGGAGGAGAGTAGTAGTATTTTCCACCCAGCACGGGCGGATAAAATGGAGAAAGTAATGAAAACAGGTGTGCGTTTCCTGGTGCTTAGTTTGGCACTAATACTGGCCGCGTCTCTTACAGCTTGTGGTCCCATCCATTGCGGCAACGATCTCAACGATGACTGTTTACGGGTTTTATTTGTAGGAAACAGTCTGACCTTTGTGAATGATCTCCCCACAACATTTTCAGAGTTGGCGCGTTCAGGCGGTCATAAAGTGGAAGTGGCAATGGTTGTTGAAGGCGGCGCGCATTTGTACGACTTTGTTTCTTCCCCTGAACTTTCCAATACACTTTCCTCGAGTCAATGGGATTATGTTGTCCTCCAGGAACAAAGCCAGCTGCCTTCGGTCGAATACTGGCGGGTTAATGATATGTACCCGGCAGCGAGGACCCTCGTCAAGAAGGTGAGGGCGAATGATGCCCAACCTATTTTTTTCGAAACATGGGGACGCGAGTATGGGTTTCCAGAAAATGGAATGCCAGACTTTGAATCGATGCAATATGAGATCGATATGGGCTATCAGCGGATCGCGAATGAGCTTAACGCTCCCATCGTTCATGTGGGCATGGTCTGGTTCCGGGCTTTGAGGTCAAACCCCGATCTTCAGCTATGGCAGGAAGATGGCAATCATCCCTCTGAGATGGGCACCTATCTTGCAGCTTGTGTTTTTTATGCAACTTTGTTTCAGGAAAGCCCGCTGGGGTTGGCGTATCCCGGGAATATATCGAAAGAGGTCGCACTTAAGTTACAGGAAGCCGCAGCAACAGTATTGATCAAATAATAAAAGGATAAACATATGCCAGCTCAAGATGAATTCCCGCTGATCTTTGAACAGCTAAAAGTCATCCTTGTCCCTTATGGAAAAAAATTGACCATCAAGATAGATGTCCCCGGGCATTATATTCTGGATGGCGCCTACAGCGAAAAGTGGAAGAAGGAACTCTTCTTTGCCTCGGTGCAGATCAAGAAGAATTACATCTCGTTCTATCTCATGCCGGTTTACATGTACCCAGACCTGCTAAAGACTATCTCGCCAGAACTCAAGAAGCACATGCAGGGAAAATCCTGTTTTAATTTTAAGAAGCTGGAAACAGGTCTTTTTGCTGAGTTGGCTGATCTCACGAAGCAAGGGCACGAACGATTTATAAAGGAAAATTATTAATAACATTCCCAGGTCAGCAAAATAAAACTCACCCATGAGTTGTTTTTCAGGGTGAGTTTTATTTATATTGATCGAGCAGCACTAGTTCATGTTCATGAAACCGAACAATTTCCACATGCTGCGCATGAATTTGTGACCACCATCAGGGGTGAGGAATTGGTTGGGGCAGGAGCCGGGAATGACGGAAATGCCGTTGGC
This sequence comes from Candidatus Villigracilis vicinus, assembly GCF_016702885.1. Classification (NCBI taxonomy): domain Bacteria; kingdom Bacillati; phylum Chloroflexota; class Anaerolineae; order Anaerolineales; family Candidatus Villigracilaceae; genus Candidatus Villigracilis; species Candidatus Villigracilis vicinus. Next base: position 209,076 of record NZ_JADJDD010000005.1, on the reverse strand, counting down.
ATTGCAGACATCGACTGCGGAAGGGGATACACTGGTGGTGCCCGCTGCGAGACCGGGCTTGATGCCCATCATACAGTGCATCCACACGTGTTTGATGCCAAGGTCAACGCATTGGCTGACGATCTGGTCGGTCACTTTGGGGTTGGCGAGGATAAAGACCGCATCCGGCTTGGAAGGCAGAGAGGTCAGGTCGGGGTAACAGATGTCGCCTTGGAAGGAAGCGATACGCGGGTTGACAGCAAATACCTCGTAGCCGCTATCTTTGAAATTCTTATATGCTGCATTACAGCCAGTTTCACGTTTGTCTGAAACACCTACTATGGCGATTTTCTTTTGTGACAGGAAATCCTGTACCAGGTTATCGAGTTTTGACATTGAAACTTCTCCTTTACTTCTGTTACATACGTTCGCATAGGTCGAAGGTAGCGTTCAATGAAGAGTATAAGGAGAAAGGTTACGCCTTCAAGATGACGAATATCATTTATTTGGCATCTTTTTCACGGGCCAGGGAGCCAGTGGGGCAATGACACCATATCCGGCTTGCGTTGCCAGTGTTTCGAACAGGACGCGGGTGGCATCATCAAGGGGGAGATATTGGTTGAGGAACAGCTCTCCGTGTGGAGTTATGGATGTGGTGGTGGAGGTGGCGTAGTAAAGGTGTCCGAAATCTGCGTGAGTGTAAGCAAACAGGTCTACGTTGGCTTCGCGGTCTTGTTCAAAGGATGAGACCATTCGCCAGTATCGTTCGAATAAGGGAAATTCTACCGGGTTACGAAACGCCTTCATGAGATATTGGAAGTAGGGTTTGGGGCGGTATCGCAAACTATTTTCACGGATAAAACGCATAGATCCAACAGCATATTGTTCCCAGTTGTCGAGCACTTTGGAGCGGATGGAAAGATCCTTGCCAAACATCATGCGGGCAGTACTGTATCCTCCGGGGAGGAGGGGAGCGGTTTCAAGAATTTGTGGAGAGACTTGAAAGAACACGGCAGCATTATGGTTGATCGCGAGCACATCCGAGTAAACATCCATAACAAAGGCGGGGACGCGCAGTTTTTCGATGATCTGAACCATTTTCCCGAGCACTTTTTCAGAATTGATCGTGTCAGTTGCCAGGGCTGCAGAAGGCTGGCGGATAATGCGTTCCTCATTAATGCCGCTGGCTGCCAGAAAAAATTCACGGCGCTCAATCGTAGTCAGGTGCAGAGCGTTGGCAAGTTTAAAAAGCAGATCTGGGTCAAAAAATTTTTTTACGCCCCGTTCGATCTGACTGATGACCGCAATATCGATCTCGGCGTATTCTGCCAGTTTAAATTGGGTCAGATCCAGATCCTGCCGGAGTAGGGAGATGAGAAAGCCAAATTCTTTACGATCCATGGGAAATTACACCTTTACGACTCAAAAAAATCTTTGAGTAAAGTGTAAACTCTTTTACTGGACTTTTCAAGTCTAAGTTGTAAAATAATTTAATTATTTTTGATATCTACCCGCCTCATGTAGAGACGAGAGGGGAACTACATTTGGAACCTCAGCCGCACAGGCTGAGGTTTTTCATTCTCTTATAAAATTTTTACGCACACGTACTATAAATAAGAAAAAACCTCGTTTTCAGGAGGCAACATGACAGATACAAGCACCCAGCAATTTACTTTCAAAGCAGAGACCAAACAGCTTCTGCAAATCCTCATCCACTCGCTGTATAAGGACCGCGAGGTCTTTTTGCGCGAGCTGCTCTCGAATGCGTCGGATGCGATCAATCGCCTGCGCTTTGAGATGTTAACGAACCAAAACGTACTTGACCCTGATGTGGAACTAAAGATCCATGTGACAGTGGATAAGGACAATCGCACCATTGTCGTTCAAGACACCGGCATTGGTATGACACAAGATGAGCTTGTGGATCATTTGGGAACCATTGCCCAATCCAGTGCGCGTAAATTTTTGGAAACAGCGAAGGAAAAGAATCAAGACGCCTCCGGCTTGATCGGTCAGTTTGGCGTGGGCTTTTACTCGGTTTTCATGGTGGCGGAGTGGGTACGTGTTACCTCTCGTTCCTTCCGCCCGGATGCTCAGGCGGTGACTTGGTTTGCCACAGGGGATGATACGTACCAAATCAGCCCGGCAGAGATGTCTGAACGCGGTACACGTATTGAAATTAAACTGAAAGAGGATGCGGCGGAATTTGCCGAGGAATACCGCCTGAAGAATATTGTCAATAAACATTCGGATTACATCGGCTTTCCGATCTATGTGGGCGAGGATGAGAAGCCGGTCAATAAGCAGTCTTCGCTGTGGCGTACGGCTCGTAATGAGATTACCCCTGAGCAATATAAGGATTTTTACCGTCAGACCACGCTTGATTTTGAAGACCCGTTGATGCATGTCCACATGGTGACGGATGCACCTGTGCAGTTGTATGCGCTCTTATTCTTCCCTGCCAAATCGGAACGGAATATGTTCTCGCTCCGCAAGGAAGACGGACTAAAGTTGTACTCTCGTAATATTTTGATCGACGAATACAACAAAGACCTGTTGCCCGAATATTTACGCTTTGTACAAGGCGTAGTCGACTCGGAAGACCTGCCGCTCAATGTCTCACGTGAGACGGTGCAATCCAGCGGATTGATGCCAAAGTTGAAAAAGGTGATCACCAACCAGGTCATTAAAGAGCTGGAGACGTTGGCGAAGAAAGATGCGGAGAAATATGCCGCCTTCTGGAGCGAATTTGGTGTTTACCTCAAGCAGGGCATTGCTGCTACTCCTGCGGATACAGACACCATCACGCCATTACTGCGTTTCAAGACCAATACCAACCCCGAAACCTGGTCTTCGCTTGATGAGTATGTTTCAAGAATGAAAGATGGGCAGAAGGTTATTTACTACATTGTAGGTGAAGACCCCAAAGCGGTGTTGCGCAGTCCGCATCTGGATGCGTTCCAGGCGAACGGCACTGAAGTGTTGCTGCTCACCGAGCCGATGGACTCATTCATGTTGATGAGCTTGCGCAAATTCAAGGATTATGAGCTGAAAAGTATCAGCGGGGCAGAGGCGGATGGGACAGAACAGCCCAAGGCAGAGTCTGAGGCGGAGAAAATCCCCGAAGGTGACTTCAATTCTCTCGTTGAAAAATTCAAGCAAGTGCTTGGCGAGCGCGTTACTGATGTTCGTGCCAGCAGCCGTCTGGTTACATCTGTTGCACGCTTGGTGGATGCAGATGAAAATTCCAACCCGGAACTTCAACGTGTGTATAAATATTTGGGCAAGGAATATGAAGTGCCGAAGAAGGTGCTGGAGTTGAATCCCGCACATGCGATGTTAAAGAGCTTATTGAAAACAGATGGAGAGTTGCAGACCATCATTATTGAGCAGGTTTTTGATAGTGCCTTGCTCGTGGAAGGTTTGCATCCTGATCCTTCGAGCATGGCAGCGCGCGTGCAGCAGATTATGGAAGCGGCATTGAAAGGGCAAAAATAACCCCTTACTGGTGAGGTTAATCACGTTTGCAAATACCTATCAAATTATTGCGCTGCAACTATTCTGTAAGGAGAATCAATCGGATGTGCATGTTATAGTACATGCACATCCGATTAAGGCAAAACCGGTGAAAGCCGGTGACGCAAAGCTATGGGTCTACCGTCATCATAATGACCATGACCGCCAGGCCGCCGAAGATACCACTGTTGCATAGTTCTATCAGCCTGGCTTATTCAAGCCAGGCTTTTTTATTCGGATGGCTGTTTCGGACCGTTTTTCATTTGTTTCTGAAAAGGAGAAAAGCCATGTTTAAATTTTTGAAAGTTGTATTTGCAGTTGCCGCTGTTGTTGCGATCGCGGTAGCGTCTTATGCGTTTGCTGCTGCCAATGTAGTTCCTGATACGAAAGCCGGTGAAGGTTTGGGGGATGTCACCGGTTATACCGTGACGGATGTTGCGTACACCCTTAATGCCGCCGACCCGTCCAAGTTGGACAGTGTCGCTTTTGATCTTGGCGCCGCTGCTCTTGCGGGACAGGTTAAGGTTCAACTTGTAGCCAGCGGCACCTGGTATGGTTGTACCCTCGATACCGGCACGGTTTGGGAATGCACCACAACCGGGCTGGATGTTTCCACGATCAATCAGTTGCGTGTGGTCGCTGCCAGTAACTAAGCTCATCTCCTCTTGATGCCGGGCTTGTTCCCAAACGCACCCTTTGCTGGTTGGCAGGGCGGCAGTGGGAACAAGCCCGGTACTTGTAAAAGTTCCCGGCATTCCTCATGATTAAGGTCAGTAAAGAGCAATCCATTCTATTTACAGGGTCAAGCCTGTTTTTCCTTCTGTTGGTGTTTTGGCTTACATTGGCGCCCACCCAGCTTGGCGGACCTCTGACGTACGTGATCGTGAACGGCAATAGTATGGAACCAGGCTTCCTGCTTGGAGACCTTGTGCTTGTGCGGGCAGAAACCGTTTATACGGTGGGGGATGCGGTCGTCTACAAAGATCCGAATATCAGGCAATTCGTTTTCCATCGCATTGTTGGCTTGGAATTCGACCATTTTATTATGCAAGGGGATAACAATAGCTGGCAGGATACGCATCAACCGACACAAAGTGAAGTTGTCGGAAAGCTATGGATACACATCCCTAAACTGGGGAAAGCAGTAGATTGGTTTCGAAAACCGATGAATGCGGCGATAACGACTGGATTGTTTGGAGTGCTGCTTATGTTGGACATGTTCAAAAAAACGCCTCGAACCAAACGGGAGGGCGGATTCCCGTCCATTCAGTTTGGTGAACACTCCCAGGGATTATTTTGGGGATGCGGGTTGATGGCTGCGCTGTTTCTTGCGTTGGGAATCTATTCCTTCGTTCATCCTCTCAACCAGCCCATGGAAAGTATTCCCTATGAACAAACGGGAGATTATTACTATTCTGCCACGGGCACGCCGGGGGTTTACGATCTGGATGTAGTCCGCTCGGGTGAGCCAGTCTTCCCCAAGTTGACATGTTTTCTTAACGTCGGCTTCAACTACAACATTGGCGGCGGACGCCTGCAAGGCATTATCGGCAGCCATAAAATGTATGCCCGCATTCTGGACGAACAAAGCGGCTGGCAGCGGACCATTCCGCTGTATAACGATATGGCTTTTTCCGGCACCTCTTATTTCAGCACTGCTACCTTGGACTTGTGCCAGGTGGAAGCGATCGTTAACCTTGTAGAAGCCGAAGCTGGGTTAAAGCAAACCGCCTACACTCTGGAGATCATTACGGAAGCCTCATTTGTTGCCAATGCAGAAGGGAATCCGGTTCAGGATTCTTTCTCACAAGCATTGCTCTTTCAATACGACAAGATCCATTTTTACCTGAGCGAAGTCCCATCCCAGCCTGACCCTCTGCATTTTTCGAAGACAGGTACTGTTGGAAGTTCCATTCCGCGCTTGAACAGCCTTTCCTTGTTTGGGTTGAGTGTGCCGGTTTGGAGTTTACGGTTTATAGCGGTATTTGGGTTTGCCATATCAGGGTTGATCACCTTTGCTGTGGGTGTTGGTCTATATCAAACCGCCAGCCAAAGTGAAGAAGCATTGATGCGATTAAAGTACAGCGCGATGATCGTCAATATTCATGATCAGACTTTGCCGCCAGCCGCTGCGGTTGTAGATGTTGATAGCATGGATGATCTGGCGCGGCTTGCAGAACGTAACGATACGATGATCCTGCACATGCGGCGAAACTTCCTGCATTTTTATTTTGTGCAAAGCCACGGGGTAACCTATCGCTATGTGATCACAACCGGTAGACAGGGCATTGCCGTGATTGATGAATGTGCAACAGAGATGGAAAGAGCCACTGTTGCAAACGTTGGCATGCCCCTTGTGCTTCCTGTCTCGCGAAATTCTCAGGAAGCTGAAAACCAGCCCATTCGAGTCCGTGATCGCCTGATCTATACGTATCCTCCTCAAAAAGAGATCTTGGGGTTGGATGAACTCCAGCCTGAATCGGAAGCACGATCAGAAAAGACATGGACAGGCAGTAAACCTCCCGAGTATGTAACCGACGCCAGTCAGGTATTTGATGCAGCCCAATTGGATACCACGATGATGCATAAAGTAAAGATATGACCCATGCGAACCCTGCTTCGTTATTCCGTGTTTCTTCTGGCTGTTCTGCTTATCTTTACCTCACTGACTGCGGTGGCGGCAATGAATACCGTGCCGCCCACGCGGCTGGATATTAATGCTATTTCATTTCAAGTGAACCATTTGCGTCCCTCTGCCTGTGCAGGACTGACGGTATCCAATCTTGTTACGGGTTCCGGCACATTGGTTGGCACCGAAGGGAATGACCTGATCCTCGCGAGTTCTGGCATGGATACGATCGATGGGTTGGGCGGCAGTGATTGTATCGTTGGCGGCAGCGGAGACGACATCATCACTGGCGGTAATGACGCTGATATCTGTGTCGGCGGCGATGGCAATGACCTATTCACTGGTTGCGAGGGCGAGCTTCAATAATCTGATATAAACGGGGGCATGAATATTCAAGATGCCTATAACGAATGGTCAACTATATACGACTCGAATATCAACCGCACCCGTGATCTGGATGCTGAAGTGACGCGCCGCACCCTTAAGGGACGGCACTTCTCGTCTATTTTAGAGATCGGCTGCGGGACGGGGAAGAACACCGAGTTCCTGGCAGAGATCGGCGATGCAGTGCTGGCATTCGATTTTTCTGAAAAGATGCTCGCCAAAGCCCGCCAAAAAGTGACGGCGAGTCACGTCCGCTTTGCCTGGGCAGATATCACTCAGCCGTGGAATTGCGAGTCGGATTCGATTGACCTAATCGCTTGTAATTTAGTCTTGGAACATATTGAGGATCTAGATCATATCTTTACCCAAGCCGAGCGGACCTTGCGCAGTGGGGGATGGTTTCTCATCAATGAATTACATCCCTTCAAGCAATATGGCGGGACAAAAGCCCGCTTTGAGCGCGGTGAAAATATTATTGAGGTGGATGTGTTTATCCATCACATTTCAGAATTTATCCACGCAGCCGAGAAGAATGGACTGAAATTATTGAAGCTTGATGAAGTCTGGCATGAGGACGATGCAGGCAAGCCGCCCAGATTGATTTCATTCGTATTTGGCAAGTGAAACCTGACGTAAAATATTCTGAGGGGGGGTGTTTTTCTTGTATAATTTGCCGAGGTAATGGGAAGCAAATCAAAATCCGACTCGATCTTGAGGAATTTACATGGCAAAAGTTTTTATTTCTTATTCACGCAAAGATACCGAGTTTGCCAGGAAACTCACCGATGAACTGAAAAAAAGCGAAATGGATTTTTGGGTGGACTGGGAGGGAATTCCGCCCACTGTGGATTGGTGGAAAGAGATCGAAAAAGGAATTGAAGAGGCGGATGCTTTTCTGTTTTTGATCAGCCCCGATTCTTCTGCTTCCAAAGTCTGCGGGGAGGAGATCGATTGCGCAGTTAAGAATTCGAAGCGCATCATTCCATTGGTAGTACGTGAGGTGAGTGGGGCTGGGGCTCCAAAACAATTGAGTCACCTGAACTGGATCTTTTTTCGAGCCCAGGATGATTTTGATGCAGCCATCCAAAAACTGCTGACTGCCATTCATACCGATTACGAGTGGCTGCAGGCGCACCGTAAATTGCAAAACAAGGCGCTCGAATGGGAACGAGGCGAAAAAAATCAGTCCTATTTATTGCGCGGGGTGAATCTGACTCAGGCGGAAACCAATCTGGCGGTTAATACTTCCACGGCACCGCACCCTACCGATCTGATGCGTGAATATGTTTTTGCCAGCCGCAAGGCGACGGATAGACAACGCGGAATTACCACCGGGCTTTCGATCGCGGCAGGCATTGCACTGGCGTTGCTGGCGGTCTATGGATTTGTGCAAGCTGGGCTGGCAAAAGCAGAGGCGCGTCGTGCCACAGCGGGACAGTTGGCATTGGAGTCTAAAAGTGCGCTGGAGAAATATCCGCAGCGGGCTTTGTTGCTGGCGTTAGAGTCAGTGCGTATTAGTCAGGATGCGGATGAGCCGGTTCTCACGGAAGCGGAAGAGGCGCTGCGCCTGGCGAATGAACGGGTTTCAGGCTATGGATTGGCAACATTTACCAAGGAACCATCGATCATTCAATTTACAAAAGATGGCAAATGGCTGTTGGCAGGTACACAGTATGGTGGCGAAGCAGCCATTTGGAATGTTCAAAAATTACATGAAGACCCTGTATATGAGCCTTTTTCCATTTCATTCGAGGTTGACATGGATGATGACGACTCCTGGAATGTTGAAAACGGACTTATTAAATTCAGCGCGAACGAGACCTGGCTCATGGTAAATGCCACAAAGAGCGGTTCCGGTTTGTGGAAGGTGGATGTAGAGGATGAGAACCGTACTCCCATCCTTTTTGATGGCAAGATCGAATTTCTAAATCCGGATGATGAAATGGTCATCCTGGAAAAACAAGCTGATGCTGTGGTGCTCTGGCAGGTGGACGCTGTGGAAGTATCCAAAAAAGAGATTCAACGATTGCCGGGCAAATATGTTAGGCGCAGTGAAAATGGTCAATATATTTTGACCAATGACCCTGAAACCGGCATACAGATTTGGGATATTTCTACAAGCCCGGCTACTATGATGGCAACACTTACTGAGCCTGGTTTCTTGGCAAAGTCCGCTTTTTTTGACGGTGACTATCGCTGGCTCGTTTTGGTGCAGAACGAGGAACACCCAGATATTCAGGTGGATAATGGATATATGGGTGAGGCGGATACTTGGGTGACTGTGATGGAACCGTGGGCATCGAATAATTTTTTGGTGTACTCCATGGATGATCTCAATGCAAAGCCCGTTCTTCTTGAGATTGGCACGATGCTCTACGAACAGTATTACTCTGATAACGGTGTGGTGTTGAACAGTCCCAACCGCGAAGGGTTCTTCTACTATGGTGAGAAACTGAATGTAAATATGGATCGTTCCGTTGTTGCGGGGTATCTGGATTTAAGCGGTGATATTCCGGTAAACACTACTTTGGGTGAAGGGTTTTCCCCAAGTGGGTTTATTAGCAATAATTTTATACTTGTAGACTTTTTAGAAAATGAAAATGCGAGCTATGAGGAAAAATTTCTAGACTTGCGCGACATGAGTTTGGTGGATAACCCGGGTGAAAATTTCAATCAGTATCTCGAATTTTATGTTTCAAAAGATGGAAGATATGCTGGTACTGGCGTATTAATGCTGGATATTAAGGCGCTAGAGGAAGACCGCGAAGTTAAGATCATGCCCATCCGCCCGGCATTGTTTAACCTGCCTGAAAAAGCAGAGCAAAGCAAATTTGAAACCTCCCTTTGGGCAGACCCGAAGGCTTTCGGGATGGAAGATTCCATTACGATGACTTCCACCAGCCCCGATGGACGCTGGTTCGTGGCAGGCGCCTACGACGGTTCCCTGCGGCTTTGGGATAACAATAGTCCCCTGGGCGATACACAGATCACAATTTCTGTGGAGGAGAAGCTCTGGTCCAGCGTCACTTCATTGAGCAATGATGATCGCTGGCTGTTCATTGATAATACCCTTTGGACGTTGGGGGATGGCAGACCAACCCGTGCCTATTCACCCGCTCCCAAGGATGAAAATATTGTCATGTCAGTCTTCAGCCCGGATGCGCGCTGGCTGGTGACCGGTTCTATGCCCACCGAGTATACGGGCAACGAGAATATTCATTTTTCATTGATTGATTTGCAGAAAACGCTGGAAACCAGTGAATTGGCTCAGGAGGAGGTCAAGTCTATTATTGCTTTGGGTGGGTCGCTTCAATTCTCGGCAGATAGCCGCTGGTTCTTTGTCAACCACGCCACCTCGTTCCTGTACAACCTTGAAACTGGAGCAATGTACGACTTTCCCTATACCCCGTCACAATCGGTTTTCCATGAAGACGGGCGGCATTTTGTTCTTCTTAACCTTGAATATGATGGTGAGGGATATATTGGAAGCGAGGCAAAGATACTTACCCTGCCGGATGAAAGTGGAAATGTTGAAACTGCTGGCAGCCTGAAAACAGATGATCAGTCTCGCTTGTATGCCAGCCAAAATGGACGCTGGTTGGTGGCGGTCCCATACGATTCAGATAGTGTAAGTGACGTCAAGTTATGGAGTGTGGATTGTATTTTGGAAAAATCCGCTTGTGAACCATTGGTCTTCCAAACCAATCGTGCCGCTTTCAGCCGTGACTCACTGACCTTTTTAACTGGGATTGAACAGGGAGATCAACTCAATTACGAGGTTTGGAGCCTTTCCACAAGGACGCCCAAAAGAACTTTTTCCAGCAGTGCCGCATACTCAAGCCTGATGATGGGTAATACTGCCCAATGGATGGTTTTCAGCGATTCTGCCAGCGAAGGCAAGGCATTCCTATCTTCATCGTGGGTTGATACCCCCTATAATTTTATAACCACATACGATGGGTACGGCACATACTCACTGTCTGGTGGCGGCGGAGGAGGAGGAAACATTGGTACTTATCAAAAAGATTATGCGGTTCAAGCTTTCGCACCGTCTGAAGAGCAGTACATCAATTTGCGCGGACACGAATCGAATATTTCTTTGAATGTCATCAGCCCCGATGAACGCTATCTTATTACCTATTCCGGTGGCTTGCAGGACGATGACGGTGCAAGCGAAAACGTTCTTCGTTTGTGGGATATGAACGCCATGCAGGAAAATCCCAAAAAGCGCGGCGTGATTCTGCCGTATGTTGGTGAAGCAAGTGAAGAGTACCCCGATCTAACGTTTGGGTTCTCCTCTTTCTTCGCCCCCGGCGGCGATTGGATCTATACCATCGAGAGCCGCTATTACTATGTGTCTGAAGTCAATAACGGGTATATCGAATCCATTCTTCATTACACACCCACATCCATCGAAGTGCTAAAAGAACAGGCATGCCAGAAGGTTGGACGCAACTTCATCATCAACGAATGGGAGCGTTTCTTCCCGGATGATGCATACCGCAAAACCTGCGAAAACTTTCCAGAACATCCTTCAGCAGTAGCTACGCCCTAAAAGAAAGCTCCCCAGTGATTTATCGCTGGGGAGCTTTCTTTTATAGGATCATTTTTTTCGTTTTGGCAGATCTTTTGCCAGCAACACAGGGTATTCTCTATCTTTCACTTGTTCGCGATACGTACAGTGGAGCATGAACTCTTCGCCAGGGGTCTGCCAGGGGTGAGATAAAAAACCGCCGCTTCGTACAACATTTGGAACGTCTCGCGGCTCCCAAGCGGACCCATCCACTGGGGCATTCTTATAGCCCAAATGCCAGCCGTCTTCCACCCAGGTGCCCCAGCCCAGCCCGCAGACTCCAAATGGATGATCGTCTTCGAGTAGTTTGGCTGAGAGGATGCGGCTTGTATACTCTTGTGGGTCTTCTTCGCCATTGAGCCATGTGCGTACAGCGCCAGCCCGGGCGATGTATTCCCATTCAGCTTCGGTGGGCAATCTGGTAGCGCTTTGTTCGGTGAGTTGGAGGGCGGCTTTTGCGCCATACCAGTAGATGTTGTGGTTGCTTTCCAATAACTCCGCCGACTTGGTGAACTTCTTACCTTGCGCACCCGTGATTGGCGTTTGGGCGCACAAGAACGGCGGGAGTTTTACTTCGTGCGCCGGGCGGGCGGTTTCGGCAATATCACGCGCAAAATATTTGGCTTCTTCAATTCCATGTTTTTTGGCGAGGCGGGTCAGTTCTTTCTTTTCGTCGTCGGTCAGACCCATTGAATACTTCCCGCCGGGGATGGCGATGAAGTGTAGTTTGAAGGCGGTGTGCTGAAAGCGCATCAACTCGTGCGGACCGACCAGATCAACGAAGGTGAAACCATCGCCCAAGGATCTGGCAAGGGATTTCGCAACTTTGGTTTTTTGCGAAGCCTCCAGCTTGGACCAAGCCTTCAGCGAAGCCAGCTCAAGCCACAAGTCTGCATGAGAGGCGTTACGAGCGGACGTCCGCACTGGACGTTGCACAACTCCATAACTTTTGCGGGTCATATCTACAAAGACGGCATGGTCATAATCAAGGTAGGGACGGTTCCATGTTTTGCGGTCGCCAATGGAATTTTTTTGCCCGATGATGTCGAAGTCTTTGGGGGTGAGCAGGGTTTTGAGTTCATCGAAAGATTCGATGTGCTTGAGGATGGATTCAACGATCTGTCCATAAAGACCGGGTTTGATGCTTTTCAGCGAAGCGCCTGCTTTATTTGCGATTTCGATCAGGCGCGCTTCCGGGAGGTGACAAAGCCCGTGATAAACCCGTGGGTACTCTGTAATGTCATAATCCATGCTGGTCTCCGTTGTAAAAATTAAAGTTGGCAGATTGTACCTGTTGGGTAAAAGATTTTTACATCCCCCAATTGTTGGACTGATATAAAAGAGACGGTCACCTTTGCGAGTGACCGTCTCTTTTATGCTGGCAGCGAATCGTTCGCCAATGTTTTAGCGGGTTGCATTGCCCAGAAGAAACCAAGCAGGATGATGCCAGCCACTGGAATGAGCAGACCGAATAACCACCACGGGCTGTTGCCGCTATCACGCAGGCGACGAGCGCCGACTGCCAGAAAAGGCAGCAGGGTGGCGATGGAGTAGATGCTGCCTGCGGTTTCACTTAAGTAGGTGAATGCCGAGGCGGAGAGCAAGATAAAGAGGGCAAACCACCAAAATTCAGGGCGTGAGGCGCGACCTGTAAAATCTGCATATTTGACGAAGCATACACGGATCGCATTTTGAAAGTTGACGGGTTCCGCTTCGTTGAGCGGGGTTTGAGTAGGCGTGTTCATTTCTATCTCCTTGCCGATTCGAAAGACGGCTTCTTTGAACGTGGATTTCGCCCAGCTCCATAGACTGGACGTGCCGCTATTTTCGATGCTTTCGCCTTCCGCCGCAACTGTGGATTGCCTCAGGTGCAGCACCAGCTCCATGCGCGAGTTGACTTGATGCTTGGCGTAGATGTTCTTCAGGTGGAATTCGACCGTGCGTTCGGTGATGCCGAGCGCGTGAGCGATCAGCTTGTTGCTTTTGCCTGCCAGTAAAAGATCGAGCACGTCTTGCTCGCGTTTGCTGAGTGGAGTTTGAGATGTCATATCGATTTCCTTTTAAAAATATGCCAGTACATTTTTAAAAAATGACGAAGTATTTTGCCAGATGGGACGGCAGGGATTTCTGTAGCTGTATTTTGGGATAAGCGCAAGTATCTTTTTTAAATCTTATCGCTGCACTGCCATATGCGCGTCGTACTTATATATTCACAGTAATCCCCATCCATGCTGATGCCTACATCAAAGGAGATCGTGAATTCATCTCCATTCGATAGAAGTTCATACTCATACTGAGCCCCTCTGGCAGGTTGGGGGATGGCGCTTAAATAATTTGGAACAAGTACCTCTAGCTCTGATGGATAGCTCCCTGTATCCGCCTTGTATTGTTCCAGGGCTTTTATCAATTCATTCGCCCTTTCTTGCCCTTCTTCAGCTGTGGGTTGATCGAGCACGTTATATAGCTGAGGAGATACCGTAAAAATACACCCAAGGCATAAACATGTGCCGAGCATAAATGTTGCCAAAACGATAATGATCTTGTTTGTTTTCTTCATTTTATTTGACCCATGTTCTGCTCCACCTGCTATCGCAGGCACCTCCCCCAAATCCGACAATTTAAAATCTTTATTACTATCCTAACTTTTTTGCGTCGGTTTTGGGGGAGGATGGGTGGGGGTGGTTTAAAACCCTTCTGCCACGTACTCGCCCCAAACGCCTCTCAGCGTATTACAAATTTCGCCGAGGGTTATGTCATGTTCCACACATTCAATGAAGAGTGGTTTTACCAAATTACTTCAACTTCATACTTTCGAATTTCTGAGTCTGCAGAAAGCAATGGCATTTGCTCAACTTGACTTTGTGCAATCAGCATTCTGTCAAATGGATCATCGTGATGGTGAGGGAGATCATAGACACGTGCAGCGTGGCTTACCTCAATAAGTAGAGGTTGAAAGCGATAAAGCCCCATGCGATTTGCGATATATTGAGCAGGGGGCTCAGGTAATACAAGTTTTCCTTTGGCGGCTTTAATGGAAATTTCCCAAACGCTGGCGGCAGATAGGAAAATTTCATTCTCCCCATTTGAAATGATTTCTCTTGCAAGTGGCGAAAGCTGTGGGGCTTCCATATTCCACCAAAGGAAAGTGTGAGTATCCAACAATATTCTCATACGTCAAACTCAGGCAAGGGCGCGTCGAAGTCAGGCATGATGAATACCTTACCTTTGTCAATTCCAGGTACACGTGGAGAAAAATCCTGGGACTCAAAAGGCAAAAGCCGCGCTACTGGCTTTCCTGCCTTGGCAATTACCACTTCTTCACCATTCTGCACAAGATCGAGCAGCTTTGAAAAGTGGGTTTTTGCATCATGAACGTTATAAATGGTCATTTTGCACCTCTAAACGCATTGTAGACTAACTAGTGGACTAAGTCAAGCCTAAAATCCTTCCGCCACGTACTCGCCCCATACCCCTCTCAGCGTATTGCAAATCTCGCCGAGGGTCACGTCATTTTCCACACATTCAATGAAGAGCGGCATCAGGTTCTCGGTGCCTTTCGCGGCTTCTACCAATCGTCCGCGCAGCCGTTCTACCGATTCCCGATTTCTCGATTCCCGTAATCTCTTCAACTCCTCACGCTGTCCCAACTCAATAGACGTGTCAACCTTCAAACGTTCCAACGTGAGAACTTCATCCACTGTGAATTGATTGACACCTACGATGATCTCTTCTTTCCTCTCGATCGCCTGCTGTGCCGCATATGCCGCGTTCTGGATTTCGTTCTGCATAAATCCGCGTTCGATGGATTGCATCGCTCCGCCCATTTCGTCGATCTTGGCGATGTACTCCAGCGCGCCTTTTTCAATTTCATCGGTGAGATGTTCAATGAGATACGAACCCGCCAACGGGTCAATCGAGTCCGCTACGCCGGATTCGTGCGCGATGATCTGTTGAGTCCGCAAGGCGACCCGCACCGATTTTTCAGTCGGCAGCCACAGGGCTTCGTCCATGCTATTGGTGTGCAGAGACTGAGTCCCGCCGAGGACGGCGGAAAGAGCCTGTAACGTCACACGCACCACATTATTTTCCGGCTGTTGGGCAGTCAGGGTCGAACCTGCCGTCTGCGTATGGAAGCGTAACTGCCATGAAGACGGCTTCTGTGCTTTGAAGCGTTCGCGCATGATGCGTGCCCACATCCGTCTCGCCGCGCGGAATTTGGCAACTTCTTCCAGCAGATTATTGTGCGCGTTGAAGAAGAACGAAAGCTGACCCGCGAAATCGTCCACGTTCAGTCCGGCTTTGAGCGCGGCTTCCACGTAAGCGATTCCGTTCGCGAGGGTGAACGCCACTTCCTGCACGGCGGTCGAACCGGCTTCGCGGATGTGATAGCCCGAGATCGAGATCGTGTTCCAATACGGCACTTCCTTCGCGCAGAACTGGAAGATGTCGGTGATCAGTCGCATCGACGGCGCAGGCGGGAAGATATACGTCCCACGCGCCACATATTCTTTGAGGATGTCATTCTGGATCGTGCCGCGCAGTCCGCGCATGTCCGCGCCCTGGCGTTTGGCAACCGCAATATACATCGCCAGCAAGACTCCCGCCGGTGCGTTGATGGTCATCGACGTCGAAACTTTATCTAATGGAATCTGATCGAATAACTGCTCCATGTCTTTGATCGACGAAATGGACACGCCGACCTTACCGACCTCTCCCTGCGCGATGGGATCGTCCGCATCATACCCAATTTGAGTTGGCAGGTCGAACGCAACCGATAGCCCCGTTTGACCTTGTTCGAGCAAATAGCGGTAGCGCTTGTTCGATTCTTCTGCCGTCGAAAAGCCCGCATACTGGCGCATCGTCCAAAAGCGCGAACGATACATCGTCGGCTGCACGCCGCGAGTGAAGGGGTATTCTCCGGGGTAGCCCAACTTCTCTTCGTAAGCAGGACCAGGCTCGAGCGGAGTCGCGAGGCGCGGCACTTCGATCCCCGAAGAAAATTCAAAACGTTCCTTGCGCTCTTTGAATTTTTCCAAAGACTTCTTGAGCGTGGTTTCTTTCCATTGGTTGTAGCGATCTTTGGATAGGTCATATAGAAAATTTGTTAAACACAACAATATCCAAAAAAAAAGGGGCGGGGGGGGGAATTTTTTTCCCCGGTTTGGGGGCCGCAGGGTTCAAAATCCTCTAAATTTGAATATGGTAATATGGGAAAAATTAAGTTTTTTTGGCAGACCTTGGCGATGAAGAAGTTGATGCCAGTGAAGTTGCTACAGAGGAATTTGTCACAGACGTTGCAGCAGAAGAGGCTGCGACCGAAGAGGCTGTTTCAACTGAAGCGCCGGTTGAGGTTATAGAAGGTGCAGTCTGTGTTGATGTTACTGGTCCGATCATCGAGTCTGTCAATGCCGTGAGTGAAAGTGATGGCGGGTCGGAAACCGTGTTGGAAGAAACGCCTCTTGTCACCTATGTGGTGAGCGGGGATGAAATTTCTGATCCCGCTTTGGAAACGGTTCCCTCCGAACTAGAAGATCAACAATTGGATGAAGCTACCCAACAGCAGGTTTGGGAGTATTACGCAGCACTGATCCCGGCTGAGAACCGCGATACCATCGTTGAGTATTCCGTCTTTACCGACGGGGTGGATAACACACTGGCAATGGTCACCCAAACCAAGACCGACCCTGCTGCCTGGTCTTTGCAAGTGGATATTGCCGACACAGCTAATTATTACAGCCTGACCTACACTCTTGTTCATGAATATGGTCACTTGCTTACATTGGGACCTGACCAGGTCACTCCCAGCGAAGCTGTGTTCAATGACCCTGAGAATGTTGATGTGTTGAATGAAGAAGTCGCGGCTTGTCCCGATTACTTCCCCGGGGAAGGCTGCTCGAATCCTGATTCCTATATCAACGCTTTTTACAATCAATTCTGGACCGAGATCTACGAAGAGAATCAGGAGATTAGCTACGAGCAGGATCCAGATTTGAATCAGCAGATGTTGACCGAGTTTTACGACAAGTATCAGGATCAATTTGTTACCGAGTACGCCGCTACCAACCCTGAAGAAGATATAACCGAATCCTGGGCATTCTTCGTATTGGGCGATAAGCCAACGGGTGATAGCATTGCTGATCAAAAGGTACTCTTCTTTTATAACTACCCCGAGCTTGTTGAATTGCGTTCTGCCATCCTTGGTAACCTTTGCACAGCCTTTCCTCAATAAGCAGGTCAGGGCAGGGAAAATCTGGCAGGATTTTCAAATAATTGCAAAACTAAAAACAGAACGGGCGATGTGTATACATCGCCCGTTCTGTTTTTGACATCCGGGTCTGTGCTACACTTAAGCAGATACATAAGGAATAGTTTTATGGACATCTGTTATTTGATCGCCTTTCCCGATATCGAATCGAAAATTGCCCCCAAAAAAGAATCCATTCAGGGCTTGAAGGATGCACCGTACTTTCAGCCGGTGGATATTGACGTCATCAGCCTTGGCGATGAGACTGTGTTGATCGAAGGGCATGCGGTCGCTGTGGTGCGTCATCAATACGATGAACGTGTGCAAATGGTTGAGGCTCGGTTTTCATTGAAAAACCCCTTCGACCCTACTGCTTTGCAGGAACGCGCCAAGATCGAGAACGCTTTACAAAGCAAGTTCATTCCAGTTGAGCATCGCCAGAGCGGACTTTATGAGGAATACACCATTCTTTTGGTGGATGATGCGAAACCAACCCCGGATAAATGGATCGACAAGAACGCGCTTGAGATTTCGCGCTTTATCCGTTCTCAGCGTGACAGCTTCGACAAGAACGAGATCAGCGAAATATTGGTCTCGCGCACACGCTACTCCGCCACCGAGTTGACTCTGGTGGATTGGGAAGGCGCAGTCATCATCGCCCCGAGCGGCGATTACGATTCGGATATTGTCCTCCTCAAGATCGGTAATTATCAGCTTTTGCGTTATCGCGTGCTCGACCATTCCATTGAAAAACTGCTCGACAAGATCAATGAATCGTTCTTTGAGAAAAAACGCCGTCCGCGTGCCACACGCGGGTTGATCCGCCAGATCGCCGAGCATAAACTGGAAGTGATGTTAAACTTCGAGCGTACGGAGCAAACCCTGCTGCTCATCGGTGACTGGTACACTGCCAAACTCTATGAAGCCATTCAGTCTGAGTTCTATCTCAAAGACTGGAAAGAAAGCGTGCGCAGCAAGCTGGATAATCTGGAGAGTATCGTCCAGACCATCAAGGATAACCTTTCCATTTCGTGGGAAAACCTGATGGATCAGATCCAATTGTTCCTTTGGATGGTCATGCTGCTTGGATATCTTTATTTGTATTTGTTAGATGCCGGTTGGATCACCATTCCGGCAAATTAGGGTTTCGTGTTGTGGAGGCATCATGTCTGGGAGAGTTACTTTTATTGTTGTTTTGCTGGTGCTTGTTCTGTCACTGTTTGCGGGGTACTTCATGGGAAGAGGGACTGCAAATGATCTCGGCGTTGAATACCATGCGTTTTGCACCATATCTACCGATCAGGTGTTCAAAAGCGGGTTGGGGGATGTATATGATTATGAAGGTGTCACGGATTTTTCCGAACCAGATTTCCATTATCTTGTCTCCTATATCGTTGAAGGGAATGCTCTGAAAGATCCCAGTCTGGTGAACGTCCCAGCTGATCTACAGGATGAGCAAAAAGACATGGCTTTGCAAAATGAGGCATGGGGACTTTTCACCGCTTTGATCCCCGCACAAGATCGCAGCATGGTAACGCAGTTCAATGTCTTTACGGATGGGTATTCAAATACACTTGCAGCGGTCGACCAATCCAGTGTGGAGCCTTCTCAGTGGATGCTCGAAGTGGATATCGCCGACCTCGAAGATAGGAATGCACTCATCTTTACCATGATCCATGAATATGCTCACTTGCTCACGCTCAATGCTTCACAGGTCACACCAGACCTTGAGATCCTGAAGGCTCCTGAAGATATTGAATTGCAAAAAGAAAAATCCGCCGCCTGCCCCAATTATTTTACGGGCACAGGTTGCAGTCATGCGGATTCGTATATTCAGGTTTTTTATACCCGTTTCTGGGTCGATATCAATGATGAGTGGGCGCAGGTCGATGCGATGCAGTATGACTCGGAAGATGATGTGCCCTACTACAACGCCCTCTATGATTTTTATCTGGCGCATCAAGACCAGTTCGTTGGAGATTATGCGGTGACGCACCCCACCGAAGACATAGCCGAGTCCTTCACACATTTTGTCTTCAGCCCCAGACCCAGCGGTAATTCCATTCGGGAGCAAAAGCTCGCCTTTTTTTATGAATTTCCTGAATTGCGTCAATTGCGCGAGGATATTTTGAATGGAGCTTGTAAGCTCAAATAAAAAAAATCTGAATGAGACACTATGGTATCCTTGGAAAAAATTTCCAGGGATATTTTTTATGCCACGCTTGAAACTTTTCTTTGCTGTATCTGCGCTGCTTTTCTCGACCCTTGCCTGTGTCACTCTCTTTGGGGAGCCTTCCAACTCTCAGGGCGTTTCTGCCTCAGGCGAAAGCATACCGGAATTTGTTCTACCCTCCGATGTTCCAGCCGAGGCGGCTTCATGTCCGGCGATCACCGACCAGATCGTTGGCGCGAATACGTCGCTTGACCTTGCCAACGACCTTGCCAAAGATTTTAACTACATCCCGGCAGATGATGGAGAGACCAGATATCTGGTCACTTACCTTGTATCCGGTGACGAGATCCAGGACCCGTATTATGAAAATGTCCCCTCAAGTTTGGAGGATGAACAGAACGACACAGACGCCCATCAACGAATTTGGAACTACTTTACTGCGTTGATCCCGCTTGAGTATCGACAAACCCTGTCAGAATTTTCGATCATGACCGATGGCGAAGACAATATCCTTGCCGCCGTGGCACAGACGTATGATGACCCGAACCGCTGGGGGCTTGAAGTGGATATTGCCGACACCAGTGATTACTACTATCTGTCCTTTACACTGGTTCATGAGTTTGCCCATCTCTTCACACTCGCCCCTGACCAGGTGACCCCAAGCATCGCTATTTTCAATAACCCCGAAGATGAAACCCTGTACATGGATGAAGTGGCGGCTTGTACCACCTTCTTCCCCGGTGAAGGTTGTTCGAACCCTGATTCATATATCAACGCTTTCTACGAAGAATTCTGGACCGATATCTACGACGAATGGAACGAGGTCAACCTCATAGAAGATGAAGATCTTTACTACGAAAAACTCGATGATTTTTATTACAAATACGAAGACCAATTTCTGACAGATTACTCCGTGACGCATCCTGCCGAAGATATCGCCGAGGCATTTGGTTTCTTTGTCTTTGCCGATCAGCCTGATGGTGACACGCTCGCGGAGCAAAAGATCCTGTTCTTCTACCGCTATCCCGAACTTGTTCAATTGCGCTCGGAGATCCTGGCGGGTCTTTGCTTGAATTTCCCGGAATAATGCCGCAAATGCCAAAACTCCCCATTATCGAGTCCTATTGGATTGAAGAAGGTCTTTTCATGGCAGGCGAATATCCCGGCAGCCACCATCCCGAAGATATGCGCAGACGTATGGACGCTTTCCTTGAAAGTGGCATCCGCACCTTCATCGACCTGACCCAACCACATGAGTTAGTGCCCTATGAGCCGATTCTCAAAGAAGAAGCCCGCCTCTACGAATATATGACCGTCTACCATCGCTTCGCCATTCGCGACCACGGCATTCCTTCCGTGCCGACCATGTCCCTCATCCTCGATACGATCGATTCTGCCATTCAAAGCGGCAGCCCGGTGTACGTCCATTGCTGGGGTGGGGTGGGGCGCACAGGCACAGTGGTGGGGTGTTATCTCGTGCGACATGGCATGTCGCACCGGCAGGCACTTGAAAAAGTGGATGCGTTATACAAAACACGCCCTCATAATTATTTTTTGGCTCGTTCGCCAGAGACAGAAGAACAAGCTGATTTTGTGCGCAAATGGCGCGAAACTCCTTCTGGGCATAAGACCAAACAACGCTTTTGCGAAGGTTGATCGATTGACAACGAACGAATACAGCTGAGAAAAAGCTCAAAGTTGTCGAGTCAAATTTTGATATGAACAAGAAGCGCTATATTCGCAAATAAAATGTAAGTAAGTATGGGAGGATAGCCTCAAAATTAGAAGTATAATTTCAGCGTAATCGGAGGCATTTTGGAAACATATAATCAAGAACCGTTGGCAGATGAAAACATGCCTGCGGAGGAGGGGACGAACTGGAAACGATTTTTCCTCGACGTGGTCGAGACGTTGGTCTTGGCTGTCATTTTGTTCGTTGGCATCAATGCCGTTTCAGCTCGTGTACGTGTGGACGGATTCAGTATGCGCCCCACTTTGGAAGATGGCGAGTTTTTACTGGTTAGCAAACTGAGCTATAAATTTGGGGAATTCAACCGCGGTGATATCATTGTGTTTCATTTTCCGCTAAACCCTAAAGAGGAATTGGTCAAACGGATCATAGGTTTGCCCGGCGATAAGATCACGGTACAGGATGGTCAGGTGTTTTTGAACGGTCAGCTGCAGAGTGAAGACTACATTGCCCAATTACCGTTGTACAATGGTGAGTGGACAGTGGCAGAGGGTTTTCTCTTTGTGCTGGGCGACAACCGTAACAACTCGAACGACTCAAAGGATTGGGGTTTGCTTCCTCAAGAGAATGTAGTAGGTAAGGCAGTCTTGATCTATTGGCCTCCGCCCATGTGGGGCACACTCACTCATTCTCAATTGGCAGCCTCTCAATAGGTTTTATGGATACGATCAACGAAGACCCGATTCCCTGTGTTGAATGCCATGCCGGTGTTTTGCAACCGCGCCGGGTAACCTATTTCACCTGGCTGGGCAGGGAATTGATCACAGTGCCACATTTCCCCGCCTGGGTTTGCGATGTATGCGGGCGGCGAGAATATGATGAACGTGCCATTCAGTGGCTGAATATTTTGCTTGACCCGAACGCGGGCAAGCCTACACCTTCAAACCGACGTACCCCGCCTCACCCCCGACCTCAAACTGGCATCCATCCCCCGATGCCAGAATCTTAAATCGGACCTTTTCCTCATGTCTCTCGAATCGTCAACATCACCTCGTACGTATCGTTTTGTCCTAGCCGACATTCTGACATCCGGTTACCGGGTGGCTGGCAAAATGTCTGTGACAGCTCATGGAGCCATGGGGTTTCTCAACGACCCAACTCATTCCACCCTTGAGATTCACGATGCGCGTATGGCACGTCTGCACATGCCGACCAAGTTGGTCGATCATTTTGAACTTGTCCGTACGATGAAGCGACAGATCCACGCGGTTTGCCTGCCGCGGCGTGAAGATCTGGGTCCGCAGGCGATTGTGCGCGGTGGTTACGTTAACGTAACCGAGTATTCAGTGCGCCTGACCACCTCCATGTTCGAAGTAGACGGAACGATGGAATTGCCGGGTCGTTTTGACTTTGCCAGCCTGGTCTCAGAAGGAACGCGTGAGTTTGTGCCTATTTTCAACGCCACACTGACTGCTATTCTCATTCCAAGCCTGCGAGTGCAAAGCGCGGGTATTCTGGTTAATCGTAAAATGATCGATCTTGTGGCGCTTTTAACCCAGCGAGTAAAACCTGAAACGAATTCCTGAAACTTCTTGACGCTTGTACAAGTGGGTGATAAAATTCGCCCGCTTAAGAAATGCCCCCATCGTCTAGTGGACTAGGACGCGGCCCTTTCACGGCCACGACCGGGGTTCGAATCCCCGTGGGGGCACAATTTAGCAGCAATTAACCGCCTGAAAAGGCGGTTTTTGTTTTAATCGTTTAATGTCATGCTGAGCGGTAGCGAAGCATCTCTACAATAATCTTAGAGACCCTCGCCGCTGCGGTGTATGTGTCGCTATCATTTAGGGCGAAAATCTACCCGCTTCATTCTTTCATTGGTATAATCCCGCCAGTTCGATATCAAAGACAAGCGCAAAGACAAGTAATTCAGCAACGGTACAGAGAGCCGCCGGTCAGTGCGAGGCGGACCGCCAGAGAATGAAATCCACTTTGCCCAGTTGTTCTCGGAGAGACGCAAGTCATAAGAGAATCGGGAGCGCCCGTTAGCGCGCATCCAAGGTTATCCCTCACCCTTCCCTCTCCCGGGGGGAGAGGAGATAGCGAAAGCAGGTGGCACCACGAGACGCCCCTCGTCCTGCAAACGGAATGGGGCGTATTTTATTTAACACCTTTCAAGGTGTTACGCACTCGGAGGTGCAACATGCTCGATATCAATTTGCTTCGTGAAAATCCAGACATCGTCCGCAAGGCATTGCAAGACCGCCAGGACAACCCCGCACCTGTCGACTCCATTTTGCAATTGGACGAAAAGCGCCGCGGTCTGCTCAATGAAGTGGAGCAGCTCAAAGCGGAGCGCAACGTCGTCTCGAAAGAGATCGGCAAAATGAAAGACGCAACCGAACGCCAGTCCAAGATCGAGGCGATGCGTGTGGTGGGCGATAAGATCGCAGACTTGGATAAGGTCGTGGCAGAGGTCGAATCCGAATTGAACTACCTCATGTCCACGCTGCCGAACATCCCAGATCCGCGCACGCCTTACGGCAAGGATGACAGCGAGAACATCGTCATCAAGACGGTAGGGGAGCCGCGCACGTTTGACTTCACTCCGCTTCCACACTGGGACCTCGGACCTGCGCTCGGCATCATTGACTTTGAACGCGGCACCAAGCTGACCGGTTCCCGTTTCTATGTACTGCAAAAAGCAGGCGCACGGTTACAACGCGCCCTGATCGCATGGATGCTTGACCTGCACATCCGTCAGGGATATCAGGAAGAGTATCTGCCGTTCATGGTCAAGACCGCCACGGTGTATGGCGCGGGTCAACTGCCCAAGTTTGCCGATAATCTCTACAAAGACCATGAAGAAGATTTATATTTTGTGCCGACGGCAGAAATTCCGCTGACTGGCTTGCACATGGATGAGATCCTTGATGAAGCCGCTTTGCCACGACAGTACACCGCATACACACCTTGTTTCCGCCGTGAGAAGATGAGCGCCGGGCGCGATGTGCGCGGTATCAAACGCGGGCATCAATTCGACAAGGTCGAGATGTACATTTACTGCAAGCCGGAAGAATCCGAGGCGATGCATCAGAAGATGTTGAAAGACGCTGAAGAGACTTGTGCGCAGTTGGGCATTCCGTACCGCGTGAAGCAACTCTGCACCGGTGATATCGGCTTCGGCGCGACCATGACCTACGACCTCGAGTTGTGGGCTCCTGGCTGTAACGAATGGCTCGAAGTTTCATCGGTCTCAAATGACACCGACTTCCAAGCCCGCCGTGCCAACATCAAGTTCCGCCCAAGCGATGGCGGTAAGGTCAAATTCCCGCACACGCTCAATGGCTCCGGCTTGGGCTTGCCGCGTGCTCTCATCGCCGTGATGGAAAACTATCAGCAAGCCGACGGCTCCATCGTGGTCCCAGAAGTTTTGCGTCCGTGGATGGGCGGCATCGACGTCATCAAACCGTGACGGTGAAGAACCAAACGGGTTAATATCCGTACATATATAAACTGTAGGGGCGACCCATCCGTTGGGAGTGAATAATCTCAATGAAATGTGCAGGGTCGCCCTTACTATTTCCGGTGTCTTTTCTTATCAAAGGAGAAACGATATGAATCCCGCCGATTGGGAATTGTTCGGGCAAGTCATGTTGGAAGTGATCACGTTTGCCGTTTTGGTGTTTGGTTTGTTGGGCTTGTTAATGCCAGTTTTCCCCGGTCTGGTTGTGATGTGGATCGCTACTCTGATCTATGCCATCATTCAGGCGGGGCTTGGGAATATGACCTGGGTGGGTTGGACCTTGTTCGTGCTGATCACCTTATTGATGATCGGCGGCAATGTCGTGGATAACATCATCATCGCCAAACATATGCGTGACAAAGATGTGCCATGGAGTTCCATTCTATGGTCTTTCGCTGCCGGGATTCTTGCCAGCCTGATCTTTACTCCCATTATTGGGATCCTTGCCTCACCGGTTGGGCTTTTTCTGGCGGAATGGTACCGCCTCAAAGACCGCCCCGCGGCTTTCTCCAGCACCAAGACCTGGCTTACCGGGTGGGGCTGGTCTGTCGCCGCACGGATCGGTATCGGCATCGTCATGATCGCCTTCTGGGGGCTGTGGGCGTGGAACGCAGGTTAATAAATAGGAGAGTCCCATCATTCCATTTGTGTTGAGTGAGCCTGGTCAACTGCTTTTGAATGGTTTGACATTGATCGCACTCATCTTTAGTTTGCTGAGCTTATTTTTCCCGCTCTTCCCCGGTCTGATCGTGATGTGGCTTGCTCTGTTGCCGTACATTAGCATTCAAGCGCTGATGGGGAACATGCATGGGTCAAGTTGGTTGGTCTTCGCCATCATCACGGTCTTGATGTTAGGCGGCAGTGTCGCGGATATTTTCATTATTGATGATCATTTACGCGAGAAGCAAGTGCCGGGCAGTTCGGTCTTCTGGTCTTTCATGGCGGGGATTATCGTCAGCTTATTCTTTACTGCTTTGATCGGTGTTTTGGCATCGCTTGTTGGTTTTTACATGGCGGAGTTGAGCCGCTTGAAAAATGAAAACAAGGCTTTTGACTCGACCAAAGCCTTGCTGATCGGATGGGGACGTTCGATTGCCTTGCAAATGGGAATCGGGGTTGTAACGATCGTGTTGTGGGGAGTTGTAGTATGGACAGTGACCTAGCATGGTTTTGGATTATCATTCAATAAAAGGAGAAACAAATGGATACCTTTCAACAAGTCCTTTCCACTTTTGGATTTCTACTTCGCGCGCTTGGGTTTCTGGTGTTGGGTTTTGGCGTCACCCGCTTCATGTTAGATGCTTACTACAAAGCCGCCTGGCAGGCGCAGATCGCTCTTGCGGTTGGATTTTTCCTTCTGCTCATTGGGCTGACAAATTATGCCAGCCCTGCTTCCATGGGAACCTTTGCCCTCGCCGCAGGCGCGGCGCTTGTGATGCAGTATATGGGGAAGAAGGAAGAGTCAAAAGAAGAAGAACACGTCAAAGAGACGAAGAAGAAATAGGAAAGATAAATGAAAAAGGCTTGACCTGTACTGGTCAAGCCTTTTTTGTGTTGTACACCACGGTGAGCAATCTCTACTACGTGTATAAGCAACCACTTCGCCTACCCGCTCAGGGTGACAATATGAATTTATACCTTTGCCTTTTGCACCGCCTCGACCAAAGCGGACTTGAACTTTTCTCCCGTCGCGTCTTTCCCTAGCGGCAAAAATATTGAACCCAATTCGCTGGCATCGGTGAAACGTCCATTCACGTTCATCCCGGTATCGGGGATCATTTTGTAGAACGAACTTTTCTCGTAATCTTCCACCGTAATATCTCTTAACTGCATAGACTTGATGTACAGCGCATTCTGGTCCACATTATCGGCGAGGATGAGCCAGCGGTCGGTCAGGATCGCTGTTTGCACAAGTAATTTTGGTCCCGCCCCGCTGAATAGTCCCTTCTTGAGCTTTTCTGAAGTTGAAACGGTACACATCACAGGATTGGCAAGGATATTCCCAAGGTTGTGTTTCTCGATATAGGTCTGAACACTTTTTATCACGTTGACTGGAATTTCCCCAAAATCAATTTCTTTTGTAGCTCGGTTGTAATCACTCATACTTTATGCCCTTAAATCTGTGGGGCGACCCGCCCGGTTTTAGCAAGATGACTTGCTCCCACTGGAAAGGTCGCCCTTACAATAAATTAGAACGAAACCGGTCTACTTAACATGGCGGTGAGCAATTTCACCGAGTTCTTCAAGTCGTCGTAGTCCACCATCTCTGAGGCAGAGTGGATGTAGCGGCAGGGGATGGATAGCGCTCCTGCCATGACACCGGCGCGAGTGACCTGAATGGCACGCGCATCGGTGCTGCCGACGAGCAGGACTTCACGCTGGTAGGGGAGTTTTGCTTTTTCGGCAGTGCTTGCCATCCACTCGACCACACGCAGGTCTGCGAGCATGCCAGGGTCGCGGACCTTTACACACGGACCCTTGCCCAACTCCATGGACATTTTCAACGAAGCGGGGGTGTCACCCGTGCCGGTCACATCAATGGCGATGCCGATCTCGGGGTCAATGCTGAAGGCGGCTGTGCCTGCACCCCGTGTGCCGACTTCCTCCTGAGTGGTGAAGACGAAGTAAAGGTCGTGCGGTGTGGCTTTGATGGACTTCAAGGTTTCGATCAGCACCACCACACCTGCACGGTCATCCATGGATTTGGCAACGAGGCGGTTGCCCATTTCCATGTAGGAACGTTCGAATGCGCCAAAATCGCCGACCTTCACCGGGCAATTGCTGCGGCTGGTTGCGCCAACGTCAATGTACATCTTGCTCAATGAAGGCGCCTGGTCAACTGATTCCAATTTATCGAAACCGACCACACCGGTTACACCGTTCATGAAGCGGATGCGCGCGCCAAGCGTATACCGCCCGAACACGCCGCCGTTGCTGGCAAAACGCACATAGCCGTTCTTATCCACATGGCTGACAATCACGCCGATCTCATCCATGTGAGCTGCGAGCATGATGCGTTTGGAGTTCTTGACCGCCGCTGTCGGTTTTTTGCGCACAATTAAGCTGCCCATCGCATCCACACGGATCTCGTCTGCATACGGTTTGACTTCTTTTTGGATGATCTTGCGCACCGCATCTTCGTACCCGGATGGTGCAAATGTTTCAGTGAGTGTCTTGAGTAATGATTTCATTGGTTATTTTCCCAAAGTGAATTTTTCACCAGCAGCATAACTCTTGCTGTCGTTCTTGGTAAAGACATGTGCTTTTGCTTCGCCCATTACACTCCAGGCTCCATCAGTTTTGCCGATGATGGCAGTGTTCTCGTCGATGCCAAGCATTACTTCTTCGTCATGCAAACGCTTACGGGTGACACTCAACAATGGCTTGCCGAAGATCGGAATGGCGTCAAAGTGAGGCAGGATAAAGGCGGCAGGTACCAGCCCAAAGACCGGATTGGTGCGCGAGCCTAACATCCGAAAATCAGGCACTTCGCGTCCGAGGATCATCGCGCCTGCTGAGCAGCCCGCATAGACTCCGCCGCGAGCCCAAACTTTTTCGGCAGATTTCCAGACCATGCTGTCTTTCATCGTTTGATACAGATACATGGGGTTCCCGCCGGAAAAATAGACGATATCTGCCTCTTCCACTGCGGATGCATGATTCAGGTCGTTGGCGGTTTCATGGTTGATAACGGGCACTGCTTGAACATCAGCGCCGAGTGATGTGAAGTGATCCACGCCCATTTTCATCCAACGGTTGATACTGGAGTCGCCTTCCTGTCCTGCAGCTGTTGGCAGGCAGACAACGCGTGGTTTGCGTCCATTCGCACCGCAATTGGCGAGCAAATAGGCATCCACTTCATTCATTACGGGCAGATATTCGCCGGAACCGAGTAAAGCGATTAGTCCATTCATATTCATCTCTTCAGTAAAGCCGGGGTCATTTCTTGTAGGGCAACGTGTAAAAGATTCAAGGTATTCTTCCAGTCATCCACTCGTGATACGCTGATGGGACTATGCGTGTAGCGATGTGGTACTGAAACTGAAACTACAGGGATGCCTGAACGTGCTTGCTGGATCGCACCGGCGTCTGTGCCGCCGCCGCCGGGTTGGCGGAATTGGTATGGGATGTTGTGTTTGGTGCCAACTTCAGCAAGAAAACCAACGAGACGCGGGTCACTGATAACAGGGGAATGGGCAGGGTAAATGGCTGGTCCCGATCCTAACTTTGTGTTGTAGGTGTAATTTTCCCTGCCTTCATAATCTGGCAGGTCACGTGCGGGTGTTGAGTCTATGGCGATGGCGAGGTCGGGGTTGAAATAATATCCAGCCACGGTTGCGCCGCGTAAGCCGATCTCTTCCTGCACACTAAAGGCGAGGCAAAGCTCGATGGCATCCGGCGCGTTCTTGAGCAGTTCGATCAAGATCGCGACACCGATGCGGTCATCAATTGACTTGGACATTATGGATGGACCGACGCGTTTAAACTTGGTCGCAAAGGTGGCGCGGTCGCCAGCCTTGGCTTTGCCTTCGGGTCCCAGGTCAATGCGCATGGATTCGATATCTACCGGATGGCTGCGCTCGCTGGAATCCGTCAGGTGAATGGGTTTTGCACCGATCACGCCGGGGGTGTGGTCTTTGCCGACGATGACCTGTTTGCCAACGAGATGGCGTTCGTCAATGCCGCCAACGGTTCGAAATTGATAGAAGCCGCCTTCATCATCCTTCACGATCATGAAACCAACTTCATCCATGTGGGCATCGAGCAAAACGCGCAACGGTTTACGCCCTGCACCTTTTTTACGCACAAGCACGCTGCCAAGTGCATCCACTTTTACTTCATCGGCATAGGGCTTGACTTCTTCCAAGACAATACGACGCACTTCGCCTTCGTCGCCGGAAACCGACATGGCGTTGCAAAGTTTTTCGAGTAATTTGATTTGAGGGGAGCCAATGGAAAGCATCAATTAATCCCAAACGATTCTTTCGATAAAATCTTCTTCAAGAGAAGCGACAAACTCTGCCAGTAAACGTCCTGCGCGTTGGATATCTTTCAGGGCAACCAGTTCAACGGCAGTGTGCATGTAACGCTGCGGAATGCTCACGACCATGGTTGGGATCCCTTCTGCGGTCAGTTGCATGGCATCGGCATCTGTGGAGGAATACTCAGGCATCAGATCGTCGGAAACGGGGATCTCAAACCGTTCGGCAACTTCTTTGAAGCGTTTGTAAAGAAATGGATGAACGCTGGGTCCGATGCCCAAGGTTACGCCTTTGCCGAGTGGGAAGGTTTGGTACCCGCTAGCGCCCGCGCCTTTGCCGAAGGTCATATCCAATGCAATGGCTATGGTGGGACGAAGCTGAAAGGTGCTGGTGTACGCGCCGCCGAAAACGGTCTCTTCCTGCACGGTTGCCACAGCCCACAGATCCCAGCTATGAGATTTGGAGCGCAGTTCTTCGAGGCAGATGGTGAGCGCCGCGACGGATGCACGGTTATCCAGAGTGTGACCGCTGACGGTTCCTCCGGACATTTCAATGGGTTCGGTGCCAAAAGAGACTCTGTCACCGACACGGACTCGCTTCGAGACTTCGGCAGGGGTGAGTCCTGTATCAATGAAAAGATATTTCATGGATACTACGCCACCACCTTCACCATCCGGCAGCAGGTTGGCAGGCGGCATGACGATGACGCCGTAAAGCTCTTCCTTGCTCGCCGAGGCATGGACCGTGACTGGTGTGCCGGGCAGGACACGTGAGTCAATGCCCCCAATATTTGTAATGTATAAAAAACCATCCACGATACGGGTGACCATCATGCCGATGGCGTCCATATGCGTGGCGATCATCACCGAAGGGCGCACGCCTTTCTTTAGCGTACCTCGCTTCAATCCGTGGACAGAGGCGAGGCTGCTTTGGGAAAGCTCATCTACCAGTGGAGCCCACTGTTTTTTGATGAGTTCTGCCGCGGGCGTTTCATCTCCGGAAAGACCAGAGACAGAGATCAGAGATTTTAGGAATGGGAGGATATCGCTCATGGACCACCGAATGCGGTTGGAGATGCCGTGGGTGTGGCTGTTGTTGTGGCTGAAGGTGTAAACGTTGGTGTGGCACTGGGTACGAATGTGAACGTGACCGTGGGTGTATTGGTAGGTGTAAAG
This sequence comes from Candidatus Villigracilis vicinus, assembly GCF_016702885.1. NCBI lineage: Bacteria > Bacillati > Chloroflexota > Anaerolineae > Anaerolineales > Candidatus Villigracilaceae > Candidatus Villigracilis > Candidatus Villigracilis vicinus. The sequence goes on along the minus strand of NZ_JADJDD010000005.1, from coordinate 178,205 downwards.
GTGAATGTACTTGAGGGAGTCTGTGTGGGCGTATAAGTGAAAGTAGCAGAGGACGTACTTGTGCTGGGCATGAAGGGCGTCAGTGTAACGGTGGAGGTGGAACTTGCCGTAGGAGTGTTTGTGATGCTGGGAGTGAAGGTGATGGAGGCGGTGAGAATGGGTGGCGTGCCACTGACCGTGGCTGTGGGAGGTGTGCCGGTCACTGTAAGGGTTGTGGTTGGGGTGAGGGTCACATCGCGCGGGTTGGGTGCGAAGGAAAGGCAGATAAACCCGGCGCAATAACAAGGAATCGAGGCGATAATGATTGCAAGAAGCCGCATACGGCGGCGTGTTTGGGGTGTGTCGGCGTCCAGCATAATGGTTCGATTATAATCCATGAGATTGGGTAACTATTCATGATTCCTCTACATCTGCGTATTGCTGGCTTTCTTTCATATCATGATCCTATTGATTTGGATTTTGAAGCGGTAGATCTTGCCTGTATCTCGGGTCATAATGGGGCGGGCAAGTCTTCTCTGTTGGATGCGTTCACCTGGTCGTTATTCGGTGAGGCGCGCGGCAAGGGCACAGATGTTATCAATCTCAGTCAGGATGTGAAAGCGGCGGAAGTTGCTTTGACCTTTGCTTATGAAGGCAATATTTATCGAGTGCAGAGGACATTGCCGAGAAATAAGAGTACGGTCTTGGAATTCCAAGTGCTTGATGGCGGACCGCAGACGGCAGACCATGGTCAATGGTCGGTGGTCGATGGTCATTGGCGACCGCTGACGGAAAAGACCACTCGCGATACCCAGGCTCGTATTGAGCAGACCTTACGGCTGGACTATGAGACCTTTACCAATGCTTCCTTCTTTTTACAAGGCAAGGCAGATCAATTCACGCAGAAGAAATCCAGCGAGCGGAAGGCGGTGCTGGGTTCGATCTTGGGGTTGGAAATTTGGGATACCTATAAAGAACGTACGGCAGAGCGCCGCAAAGAATTGGAAGCTGAAGTCGCAGAGATCGATGGACGCGTAGCGGAGATCGATGCGGAGTTGGGGGAAGAGGACGAAAGAAGGCGTCGGTTGGCGGAACTGGAAGGGTCGTTGAAGCAGTTGTCGGCGGCGAGAGAGGCGCAGGAGTCGGCATTGGAGAATATCCGCCGGAATGCGGCTCTGCTCAATGAACAGCGAAAAACCGTTGCTTCGATTCAGACTCAGTTAAAACGTTCACAGGATGCGCTAACTTCGAGCGACGCGAGAATTGCCGCGAAAGAAAATGAACGCGCAGAATATTTGGATCTGGTGGAACGCGCCAAAGAGATCGAGTCGGCGTACAAAACCTGGCAGAAGACTCGCAAAGAATTGGAAGCGTTCGATGCCAATGCGGTAGAGTTCCGTGAGCATGATGAGAAGCGTCAGCCGTTGTTACGTGAGATCGAAGTGGAGAAGGCGAAGTTGGAACAGGAGGGGGAGGAGCTTGAAAAACAGTTGACAGTTGTCAGTGGACAGTTGTCTGCGGTGGATGAGTTGGAGAAGCAGTTGAGTTCGGCTCAGGCTGCTTTGAAAGAAGCGGAAGCGAAGATACAGGAACGCGCTGAGTTGGAATCTCGGCGTAATGAGTCGCGTGAGCGGCAGGCGGCATTGAAGGTGGAGAATGAGTCGCTGCGGCGTGAGATGGATGAGTTGAAGACGCGCATTGAGGCGTTGAAAGTTGCCGACGGCGCGGAATGTCCGTTATGCGGGCAGGAGTTAAGCGAGAGCCATCGCAAGTCTACGCTCAAAGAATTGGAACGAACTGGCAAAGATAAAGGCGATGCCTTCCGTGCGAATAAGAAGGAAGCCGATGATCTGGTTGAGCAGATTGCAAATTACGAATCACGGATCACGAAATTAACAAACGCAGATAATGAGCGCCTGCGCTTCTCAAATTCCATTTCACAGTTGACTTTGCAATTGGATTCGGTTCAGGCGCAAAGCAAGGAATGGGAAAAGACAGGCGCGAAACGTTTGAAGGAAATTACAAAACTGTTGGAAAGCGGCAAGTTTGCCAACGATGCACAGAAGACGCTTGCCAAATTGGACAAAGAACTCGCCAAGCTTGGCTATGATGTTTCTGCGCACGAAGCCAAGCGCAAAGAGGAAAGTGAACAACGCAGCGTGGAAGAAGAGTCGCGTAAGTTAGAGTCTGCGCGTGAGTTGAGTAAACGGATAGGGAAAGAGATCGAAGAGCTCGAAATCGAAAGTGGAAAGTGGAAGGCGGAAGTGACAGAGCATGAAAAGAATCTGTCAGAGGTAGAAAAGGTTCTGGCTGAATCTGAGACAGGCGCGCCAAACTTGCAGGAAGCCGAAAGCAGGCTCTTTGAATTGCGTGAAGATGAAAACCGGGTACGTGATGAAGCTGGGGCGGCGCGTCAGCGTGTGGATGTGTTGGCTACGTTACGCACTCGCCATGCAGACTTTGACCGTCAGCGTGAGGCGCTTAATCAGAATATTGTCCGCCATAAATCGCTGGAACGCGCCTTTGGCAAAGATGGTGTGCCTGCCTTGCTGATCGAACAGGCACTTCCGCAAATTCAGCAGAAAGCTAACGATATTTTAGAGCGTCTTAGCGACGGCGGCATGACGATCCAATTCGTCACACAGGCAGAGTATCGCGATAAAAAACGTGACGACCTGAAAGAAACCCTCGATATTCACATCAGCGATTCTTCTGGCATGCGCGATTATGAAATGTATTCCGGCGGTGAAGCCTTCCGTGTCAACTTCGCGATCCGATTGGCGCTTTCGGAGATCCTTGCCCAGCGTAAAGGCGCGCGTTTGCAAACTCTCGTCATTGATGAAGGCTTTGGCTCGCAGGATGCGCTTGGGCGTCAGCGTTTGGTCGAAGCCATCAATGCGGTCAAGAACGACTTTGCAAAAATATTTATCATCACCCATCTAGACGAACTCAAAGATGCCTTCCCGAATCGCATTGAGATCGAAAAGACCGAGCGGGGAAGTTCAGTGCGGGTGGTGTAATTCAAGAGATTAGTAATTGGTAAATAGTAAGTATCAAGCTCTAATTACCAATTACTATTTACCAATGTCCTACTTCATCTTTTCCACTATTCTTTTTGTCCTCGCTTTCATTATCATTTATTGGATTCATAACCAATATCATCTTGATATCGTCGTCGTACCTGCGCCGCCGCCCATGTCCGCACCGTTGGTGTCGGTGTGCATCCCGGCTCGCAATGAAGAGAACAACATCCGGCGCTGTGTTGAGGCGGTTCTGGGTCAGGATTATCCAAACCTCGAAGTCATTGTGTTGGACGATCGCTCCACAGATGCGACTTCCGAGATACTTCGCCAACTTTCGGCTCAGAATGACAAACTGAAAATTATCAGCGGTTCAAATCTACCCGAGGGCTGGGCAGGCAAACCCCATGCCTTGTACCAAGCCTCAGCCATCGCCCGTGGGGAATGGCTATGCTTTGTAGATGCAGACACCTTCCTCGCGCCGAACGCGCTTGCTTCGGTGTATGCCAAAGCGATCGAAACGCAAGCCGATCTTTTCACCATTATGACCAAACAGATTCTCGGCTCATTCTGGGAGCGGACCGTAATGCCGTTGGTGATGACCGCGCTTTCAGTGGGATTCTCGCCGCGCAAGGTCAACGACCCGTCACGCCGCGATGCGGTTGCAAATGGTCAGTTCATTTTTATCAAGCGCAGTATTTATGATCTGGTTGGCGGGCACGAAAAAATCAAAAACCAAATCGTGGAAGATAAAGCCCTCTCTGAAAATGTGAAGTGGAATGGTCATCGCCTCGTGGTGGCAAATGGAATGCAAGTCGTCAGCACGCGCATGTATGTATCGCTTGAAACCATGTGGGAAGGCTGGACGAAAAATATTTACCTTGGCTTACGAGATCATCCTTCATTGTTATTGTTGGGTGCCTTCGGCGCGACGTTAGCATTGCTGGTAGCCTTGTTCCTGCCTGCCTGGCCCGTGTTGGGGCTGACATGGTATTTCAACCAAGGCGGATGGATGGCAGTTGCTGTAATGTTTGAGTCTTTTGCAGTGTGGGGATATCTTGTATACATCCGCTCACGGGTGGCGAATGAGATGAACATTCCGCGTTGGTATGCGCTGACTACTCCGCTGGGGGCAGGGGTGTTTGCCGCGATGATGTTGACTTCAGCATGGAAGGTGTTGACCGGGCAGGGGGTAACCTGGCGTGGACGAAAGTACCGCCCAAAATAGTGACAAATGTCCTCTTGATAAAATGGGGTCAAATTTGTTATATTTCGTCATCCTGTGTTAAAGGTAACAAAATATAACAAATGGCTGCCAACTCATTAGACCGCGAAAAACAGATACTAGAGTACTTGCACAACAACGGAAGTGCCTCCATCCAGCAATTGGCGGAGGCTTTTGGCGTTTCCAATATGACCATTCACCGTGACTTGAATAAATTGGCAGAGTCAGGGCAGGTATTAAAGAAACATGGTGGGGCAGTTCTCTCTTCCTCAAGCGGCAGAGCGCAGGAAGAAGCGTCTGTGTGTGCCATGTGCAGGAAGCCGGTGTCTCAACGGACAGTTTTCATTGTCAAGTTGGATAACGGGGAAGAACTACGCGCCTGCTGCGCCCATTGTGGTTTGATGCTTCAAAGCCGATCACAGAATGCATGGCAGTCATTGACGGCAGATTATTTATTCGGTCACATGATCAGCGCAGGACAGGCTTTTTACCTGATCGGAAGTGAATTGAATGTTTGTTGTGTGCCTAGCGTATTGGTATTTGGTTCCGGATCAGATGCAGAAAAGTTCCAAAAAGGTTTTGGCGGTCAGATTTTTAACATGGATGAAACATTGAAACATCTCAGTGGAATGATGCACATGCATTCAGGCATGTGATTCAGAAAAATCAAATTTTGTGAGGACAAGAGAATGAAAAAAATTTTTGCTTTTCTTTTTGCCAGTGCGCTTTTGTTGAGCGCTTGTGGGGGCGGTATGGCGGGTGGGGAAGAACACACCGATGGGGAAGGTGTGGAGGCGCATGATTACTGGGCTCGCGCCGCTATGGCTGGTGGCAATAGTGCTGCTTACATGCTCATCCATAATCATGGTGGAGAGGCAGATGCTCTCATCAGTGCCAGTTCTGACGTGGCAGATGCAGTCGAATTGCACCTGAGCCAGATGAACTCTGATGGCACCATGGAAATGATCCAGCAGGAAAAGATCGATGTTCCCGCTGATGGCGAAGTGGAATTAAAGCCTGGCAGCTACCATATCATGTTGATTGGTCTCAAGCAGGATCTGATGGCTGGCAGCGAGATCACCCTGACCTTGACCTTTGAAAAGGCGGGCGAAGTAACTTTGACCGTGCCTGTGAAAGATGCTGCAGAAATGGGCGGCTCCGGTATGGAAGGTGAAATGCACATGGGTGGTGAAGACCCCATGCATGCGGAAGCCACTCCCACCCCTTAGTAATGAATTCGCGTCTTCGCCAGACGCATTCTCCTGTTCCCCGTTCATACTATGGACGGGGAACATAATTTAATCGCTGTCTTGATGGGTATTCGTACGATATCAGGGGGGTGATTTTTTATTTATTCAAAAAGGATACGGATAATGAAGAATACTTTATTGACTCTCTACATTATTTTCCTGGTGATCGCTGCGGGTTTCGGTGTTGGGGCTGCCACCGATGCGGGGATTTTGATCCCTGCTTCTGTGCCTTTTGCCCTGATCTTGATCGCGCTTTTATATTATATGGGGGGCAAGCCGGAATTACTGGCGTGGGCGGCTCTGACGGTCGGTCTGCTGGGCGGGACATATCTGCAAACAGGCGAGCCGATCGAATACGGCATGTATTTTATTTACATGTTGTTAACTGCTTTGGGAATCTTTAAGTCTCCTTATTTTCTAGCATTGGCATGGTTATTCCACCCGGTTTGGGATTTCGTTCCGCGTACCCTGCCTCAACACATGCATGACCTGCCGCTTGCTTGTGCGTTTTTCGATACACCGATCGGTCTTTATTTATTGTGGGGTTCATGGAAGAAACGTTGGGTCTCCTTTGGCGAGGACTCTAAGGATGCGTATTGGCAGATTGGAAAAACCTTTTTCGTTGGGATGCTTATTGTGGGGATCAGTTATGCCGCTATTATGGCGGCTGAAACAAAGGTACTGATTTGGGCGGCACTTCCTTTGGCAGCTGTGGTTATTTTTAGTTTTCGTGCCATGGGCGCAAGAGCGGAGTGGCTTGCTTGGGCAGTGTTGACTGGCTGGCTGGGTATGACCTATGCCCATACTGGCAATTCATTGGATGCGGTCGTATTCTTTGTTTATGTAGTGATTTCTGCTCTTGGCGTTTTTGTGTCTCCCTACTTTTTGGCGGCTGCCTGGCTGGCGTTCATTCCCTGGAATTTTGTACCGCATGAACTTTCTTTGACCTATCCTGATTTCCCGTTAGCCTGTGCCATCTATTGTCTGCCAGTCGGTCTTTATTTGTTGTGGGCGATTCGGAAAAAACGTTTTGTGCCAGCGGATGCAAAAAGACCATCCGAGATGGTCACTACTGTAATTTGATACCTACTCTTGGAGAACAAGAACATAAATGAAATCTCAATCATTCAGGGTTGCCGATCTGGCTTTCAAGTCAGACGAGAAGAAATACTCCCTCTTTTTGTGGGGCATTATTTTTATCCTGGGTGTTTGTGTGTTCTATCTATTCTCTCTTGGGTATGGCGCGCGCAAAGTTCCGCTGCCTTATGAATATTCTGCGCAGGATCTGTATAGCGGGAAGGCAGTATCACTAAGTCAGTATCGTGGTTCGGCTGTTGTCCTTATGAGTTGGGCAACATGGTGCATGGATTGCAAAGACGAACTTGCTGCCTTGGAAGGGCTTTGGGACTCTATGCATGAACGAGGCTTGGTTGTTATTGCCGTCAATCTTGATGCGGTGGAAGCCAATAAGCAGATTGAGGATATGGTTAATCAATACGACTTATCCTATCCCATCTGGCGCGACCCGGAGAATACATTCTTTTCAACGTTCAATGCGCCTGGAATTCCCACCACGGTGCTGCTCGATAAGCAGGGGGTGGTGGTGCGAGCTTGGGTGGGACCTGTGGATTTTGAAGTCTGGGATGTTAGAGAAGATATCGAAGATGTGTTGGTACAGTAGTTGGACTACTGGAAGACGATCCCCGCTGTGATAGGCGGGGTTTTTGTTTGGATGAAGTGGAGAAGTTTGCAGCGCCGAGGCAATTTTCCCGTAGGGGTGAGGCGGTGTGTCATGAATCGAAATGACAATCCTCCTGTTTGGTCCGGGGTGTAACTAAAGTCACAGGAGATTTCGTCGTATTTGGCTATAGTAGGGTTAGGTAAATTTAATGCGAGGTTAATCCATGTCTAAACTTCCTATCATTGCCATTGGGATCGCGGTGCTGGCGCTTGGGTATTTTGCGCTCGTGTCAGATGCCGCTGCCTACGGCGGAAGCGCGCCGGAGACGTGTGCGAACTGTCATGCAATGGACTCGCAGTATGAGAACTGGGCACATGGGGGGCATGCCAAGGTGGCAAAGTGTACAGATTGCCATTTGCCTCACGATAATTTTGTTTCGTATTACATGGAAAAAGGACGTCAGGGCGCGAAGGATACCTATGCCTTTGTAACGGGAGATATCCCGGTGGCGATCCGTGCTGAAGAGAAAACGAAGCAGATCGTGCAGGAGAATTGCATCCATTGCCATGAAAATACTGTGGAAGCCATGCTGACGAGTGCTCAGCCCTTTGACCGCTATTGTTGGGAGTGCCATAGAGATGTTGCGCACGGACAGCGCGGCGGAACGGGTGCTCCATATCAAGACTCTGTACTTTACCCGACTAAATGAGGAGAATGCTCATGAAAAACTATACAACCTTAATTCTTGCCGGATTGGTGATCGTGCTTGCCGCTGTATTGATCGGCGTGATGGTCTATATCCAAAATCAACCTGCCGAAGAGCGTGCCATCGAACCCCTGGTGGATATTGCCGCTATGGAGCCGGATTCTTCCAAGTGGGGTATCAATTTCCCAAATCAGTACGATTCGTTGATGAAGACCAAAACCAATAATATAGATACTGCCTATGCCGGGTCTTCACAGTTCTCCTGGTTGGAGCGTGACCCGCGTCAGGTGATCTTGTTTGGCGGTTATCCATTCAGCAAGGATTACAACGACGATCGCGGCCATGCCAATGCAGTGGATGATGTCCGCGCGACCAAGCGTTTGAACCTGAACGATGAAGATCCCAAGCATACACCTGCCACATGCTATTCCTGTAAATCTTCCGATAACCCCGGCTTGTGGGCAGAGCTTGGCATGGAAGCGTATGATGCAATGACCTTCAATGAGATGACACCGAATATCAACAATTCCATTGGCTGTGCCAACTGCCACGAAGCCGGAACGATGCGCCTCATTGCCACCAACCCGGCGCTGATCGAAGCCCTTGAACGTCAGGGCAAGGATTGGGAGACCTATTCCCGCCAGGAAATGCGCTCGTTGGTCTGCGCCAATTGCCATGTGGAATACTACTTCAAAGGCGATGGCAAGTATTTGACCTTCCCTTGGGATAACGGCACCAAGGTTGAGGAGATCATTTCCTACTACGAAGAAGCTGGTTTCAAAGATTGGGCATACCCTGAAACAGAAAGCCCCATGCTTAAGGCGCAGCATCCGGAGTATGAGTTCTTCACCGCAGGCAGTACGCACTATGAAGCTGGTGTTTCCTGTGCCGATTGCCACATGCCGTATGTTCGTGATGGTGCAACAAAGTACTCTTCGCACGATGTTCACAGTCCTTTGCTGAACCCGGAACAAGCCTGCGGACAATGCCACACCGATACGGACTATGTTGTAGGACGCGTTGCGATCATTCAGCAGCAGGTGGCTGATACAAAGATCACAGCCGAAGATGCCATCATCGATGCGATGAATGCCATCAAGGCTGCAACTGCGGCCGGAAATGCCGATCCGGCTTTACTCGATGAAGCCAAGAAACTGCATCGCGAAGCCCAATATATGTGGGATTTCATCTCCGCTGAAAATTCGACGGGCTTCCATAACCCGGAATATGCACTGGAAGTGCTCTCCAAGTCCATTGATAAAGCACGACAGGCGCAGATGTTGGCGGCACAATCCGTCAATGACTCCGCCCTATTGCAGACAGGCACATTTTACGAGACGAAGTAAGACCAAATGAAAGCAAAACTCCCCGCCATACGGCGGGGAGTTTTGCTTTGGAACATTTACGGGTAAACTTTCGTTATATAAACAAGGAGTTTTATCATGAAGAAGATTTTAATAATGGTTCTTTCGTTTATGTTGGCGGCCTGCTCTGCTACTTCTGAGTATGACCAAAACCTCAAAAAATGGCAGGATGCTACTATTGATCACTATCAATTTGACCTATTCATCATTTGTTTCTGCCCATTTCGGGATGTCATGCCATTGACCATTGAAGTGCAGAATGGAGAAGTGCTCTCGATCACTCAGGTGGATGGTGTGATTGTAACCGCCGATAATCCATCGTTTGATTTGTTTGTGTCCGCCGCCAGTGTGGATGCTCTTTTCGCCATGCTGGATTCCAGCCTGAATGGGGATGCGGACGAAGTGCTCGTAACCTACGATGCCACATACGGTTTCCCCACTTCGATTTCCATTGACCATATTAAAGAGGCGGTGGATGACGAAATCTATTATCAAGTGGAAAGTTTTGAAGTTCTGCCATAAAAGAAAAGGCGGCAAATTTGCCGCCTTTTCTTTAGTTGGGTTGCATCCACTGTTCAAAAATTTCCTTGTCCACGATCTGGATGCGGCGATCTTCGACCTTGATCGCGCCGCTGCGTTCCAATTCCTTGAGCGAACGTGCCACCACCTCACGTACAGTTCCAAGCCGCGCCGCAAGTTGTTCCTGCGTCCAATGCGGGGCTGATTTATCCATGGATATTTCGGAGATGAGTCGCGCCAGGCGGTGAGTCACCTGGTAGAACGCCATCTCACTGACCATACGCACCATGCCGCGCAGCATTTTGCCAAAATTGACCAGCGCCTTTTGGGCAAAGGTAGGGTGTTTCATGACCAGCTCATGCAGTTTGTTCTTATCGATCACCCAGACCCGGCAGGTTTCCAGCGCTTCTACATTGACCGGACTGGTGCCTTCATCAAAAGCGGGTACTTCAGCAAAGGTATCACCTTCTTGAAGGATGCGGACAATGTATTGGCGTCCCTGCGGGGAGAGGCGGAATATCTTGGCACTGCCCTGCTCCAGAATGAACAAGCCTTCACAGTCGTCGCCTTCCCAAAAAAGAACATCCCCGCGCTGGAATTCTCCAAGGCGGGTATGTTCTGCGATTTCCTTCAACATGCTTTCAGAAAGATCATCAAAGTATTGATTTCCCCTGACTGCATCCATTCTTTGTTGTAGGGTGGTCTCAACTGATTTCATGTCAGTTATGCTTCGCCGAAAAGGACTTGATCCGGTCCCCGATCGATCTCCCATGGATATGTGATGAAGGCATCAGTGGTAGCGGCATAGTAATCGGGGCGGGCATTGCCGAACAGGTTGCGATACGGGTTGAAATGCAGCACACAAGTTTCCGGGAAGCCGCCCGCCGCGGAAACGCGATTCTTAACCGCGGTAATGGTGCGCCCGGAACCCCAGACATCATCCACGATCAAGGTGGGACGTCCACGCAGCTTATCTTCGGCAGGGAATTGAATGAACTCGGGCCATGCCATAAATGCGGAGGATTTCTCACTCTGTGTTTGTGCGGGGAAGTCCACGGCTGCGGTGAGGATGTGGGTGATATCCATTGCCTCCGCCAGCATTCCTCCGGGGATGATGCCGCCGCGGGTGATCATTACCATCGCGGTAAACTCACGGCGAAATTGCGGGATCAAGTGGTCGATCAGCTTATCCACTTCTTCCCAGGTTATGGCTTCTTGTCGGCGGGGATCAGGTTTCATAGGTTTATTTTATCAAAAGACCCCGAAGGTATGGAACTTCTTTCGGGGTCTGATCTGTTTTAGGATGCGAGCACCGCTGCCAGCGGAGCCGGAGCCTGCACCTGCGCCGGGACTCTTCCTTCCACTGTGGCTTTTTCCACATCACGCGCCCAAATGTAAAGGCAGGTGTGATATGCAGTGTTGGTGTACGAACTGAATACGCTGGAGATCATCACAAACGTGAAGAAGATCAACGCACCGACCACAATGCCAGCGATCGAAACAGCCGTATTCCCACCGGAAACGAAAGCCAACCCACCGCCAATGGCAAATGCGATGACCAGGCCCACCAGCCCGAATAAAAAGCCGATCAGCCCGGTTACAAAGCGAACTCCCACTGTACTGACGCCGATCAATAGCAGGTTTTCCTTGGTGATTTTCCACACACGCTGCAAGCCATCTTTGAGGTTCAAGTCATCGATAACCATCGCAGGCAGGACGAGCGCCGCAGCCTCTGTCCATAATGTTTCCATTAATCCAGTTGCTGAGCGAGCCAGACTAGCAGCAATACCGCCTTTGCGATTACGCTGTGCTGCATTGCGGATCAGCGCAACCGCTGTGGATGCGGCAGCCAGAGTGAGAATATCAAAGAAGTCACGTTTCACGACCGCCCAGGCATGATCCATGCGACCATCGCCTTTTGTGAGGTAACCAAAGATCAAGTAAGCCGTCATCCCTGAGAAGACATACGTCACTACGAACTGCACAAAGATCAACACCGCGCCCATCGCTGAAAGCACGATATTCCCAAAATCGCTGCCGCCCAGAATGACTGCCGCGATGGCGATGGGAATGATACCAATGACGGAGATGATACCGCCAACCACCAGTGCATAGATCGAGGGCTTGAGCAGATCCTTGTCTTTGAACGCCATATCCCAGGCTTGTTTCAGGAATGACCAGCCGCGTGAAAAACTTTGCATAACTCACTCTCCTTTTAATAACGTAAAACTGGTTGCATTATAGCAAACTTGCCAGACCAAAAAAACCTTATTTAGTTCGAGACAAGTATAATCGGGCAATTCCAATCCAACTTCGGGACTATTATGTACAGATATATACTTATCATTTTGTTTGCCGCCTTGGCTCTTTCCGCTTGTACTGGTGCTTCCAATGCAGTGCCCACCCCAACCCCTGACCCGTTTATTCTGCAAGGGCAGGCGGTCTTCAATGCGCGTTGTGCCACGTGTCATGCCCTCGTGCCTGATACGATCATCATCGGTCCATCCCTGTATGGGGTTGCCACCCGTGCTGAGACGCGTGTTCAGGGCTTAACTGCAGAAGAATACATCCTGATGTCCATCTTGCGCCCCGGAGACTATGTGGTGGAAGGCTTTAACAACGTCATGATCACCAACTTTGCCAAGGAAATAACCGGCGAAGAAATGGATGCACTCGTCGCATTTTTGCTGACGATGAAATAGTTCAACAAAACTTAAATACCAAAGGAGAGTGTATGAAAGTTTGGATCAAACGAATCTTTACAGGGCTGGGCGTTTTGCTGCTCGTTGGTGTTGCCTATGCCGCCTTTGTGCCTCTTGCCCCTGCTGTGGAATTGCCTGAAGAACAGTGGGGAGCAGGCTCCAGCAGTGTTGAACCCGCCTGGAGCGGATTGCAGCGTGACTTCCCTGCCACGAACGAAACAGCGGAGAATTCATCGACGCCGGAAAAAGTGGAACTGGGACGCCTCCTTTTCTTCGACCCGGTTCTGTCTCAAAACGACGACATGTCCTGCGCCTCATGTCATCACCCAGACTTGGGCTTTACCGATGGCAGACCGCAAGCCTTCGGCGCGGACGAACAACCATTAACTCGCAACGCCATGAGCTTGTGGAATGTGACCTACAACACCAACTTCTTCTGGGATGGTCGTGCTGCCACGCTAGAGGAGCAGATGGAAACTCCCATCACCAACCCGGATGAAATGGGAGCTTCTCCTGAAGAGATCGTTGCCGAGTTGAAAGCCATTCCCGAATACGTGGACTTGTTCGAAACAGCCTTTGGCAGCGCAGATGCCGTGACGTATGAAAATGTCAAAAATGCCATTGCCGCATTCGAGCGTTCTATTGTGACGAACAACTCGCCCTTTGATCGGTACGCTGCCGGTGATGTGAATGCCCTCACGCCTGCTCAGCGCCGTGGATTGGGACTCTTCCGTTCGGCGGCAACGCGCTGTTTTGAATGTCACGCAGCACCGACCTTCAGCGACGACTCATTCTCTGTCACTGGCGTGCCTGACCTCGAAGGTCAAGTGCATGATGCCGGGCGCAAAGCCATTGAAGACTCGAGTTTGGATGGCGCATTCAAAGCGCCGACCTTGCGCAATATTGCCCTGACTGCACCTTATATGCACAACGGTGTCTTCAACACCCTTGAAGAAGTCGTGGACTTTTACGCCAAAGGCGGCGGACGTGATGCAGGCGTGCAAGATGTGGATATTCACGTCCTCGGCTTTGAATTGACCGAGCAGGAAAAAGCCGACTTGGTCGCCTTCCTCTATGCGTTGACCGATGAAGGCAACCTGCCTGAAATCCCTGCCTCTGTGCCTTCAGGCTTGCCCGTTGTGGAATCCGTGGAAAACCCTGCACGTGACGTTATCAGCCAGGTGAATGCTGCTGAAAGTGAATCAGCCGCCACGTCTACGCATGAGCCGGTGACTTTGAGAGTCGAGCCCGGTCAGACCATTCAGGAAGTTGTCGATCAGGCATTGCCCGGTGACACCATCGAAGTCCCGTATGGTGTTTATGAAGAACATGTCATCATTGACGTGAGCGATATCAAGTTCTTAGGCATTCCGAACGATGCAGGTGAGTGGCCCGTCATCGAAGGTAATGGCACCGGCTCTGATGGTGTGATCGCCTCTGGTAATAACTTTGAGATGGCGTACTTTCAGGTGAAGAACTTTACGAGCAATGGTGTCTTGGTGGAAGGTTCAACACATGTATACCTGCACGATATGTACATCGAGAACACCGGTGTGTATGGCGTGTACCCCGTGCGTTGTACCGATGTGTTGATCGAACGCATTGAAGGGACGTTGATGAACGATGCGGCGATCTATGCGGGTAAATCGAAAGATGTTGTCATCCGCGATACGTTGACCTATGGAAACGTGATCGGCATCGAATTGGAAAACACCGTCAATGGTGAGGTGTATAACAACTACGCTCACGATAACACCATCGGCATTTTCATTGACTTGCTGCCGCAGTTGCCTTCCAAAGTATCGATGTACACCAAGGTATATGACAACATTTCAGAGAACAACAATGGTGCGAACTTTGGCAAGCCTGGCACGGCGGTCTCGCTCATCCCGCCGGGAACGGGTATGTTGATCCTTGCGGCAGATCATGTGGAAGTGTATGGCAATACTTTCAAGGGCAATAAAACGGTTGGTTTGGCGATCTTCAACCTCACCATTGGTTTCTCGCCTGAAGAGATCGATGTAGACCCCAACCCCGACCATAACTTTGCCCACGATAACATCTATGAGAACAATGGGTATGATGCCGACCCATTCGTGAAGAATATGCTTGGCAGTGGTTTTGATATTGTGTGGGATACCACTGGTGTGGATAATCGCTTCGATGAGCCGAACGCGAAGACATCCTTCCCGCCTGCATTGCCCAAGAGCAACTGGCCCCAGCCGTTGTATAACTTGTACTGGCGTGTTTTGAATTTTGCTGTGGGGTTGATCTCGTAATTGAAAAAACTCGGCTGAGGGCTTAGCCCTCAGCCGAGTTTTTTATAGTATGTTGATGGGGTCTATCTCAAGTCGCCAGTCGTTGAAACGCATATCTTTCAAAACAGCTGCCGGGTCGGGTCCACGCAGGACGACCTGCCAGCGGTACTCGCCATTTTCTTTGGCAAAGAAACAGGGAACGGGACCAATTAATTCCGTTTGACGGAACCCGCCCGCCTCAAGCTTTAACTTTAGCTTGTCTGCCATTTTTTTGGCTTCTTCTTCCGCTTTGGCATTGTCTACATTCTTATATTCAAGTCGTGCCAATTTCGCGAAGGGTGGGTAGCCTAATAATTTTCGATATTCCAATTCACGCGCATAAAATCCGTTCACATCATGCCCGGCGGCAAATTGAAGTGCATAATGTTCCGGGGTAAAGGTCTGCATAATGACCTTACCGCCGCGTGAAGAGCGACCTGCCCGCCCAGCTACTTGGGTAAGTGTTTGAAATACTCTTTCATTGGCGAATGGATCGGGCAAATTCAAACCGACATCTGCCAGCACGATGCCAACTAATGTGACCAAGGGTAAATCCAAACCTTTGGCGAGCATTTGTGTGCCGACCAAAATATCGGCTTGATGATTGGCAAAGTGGGTCAGGATGATCTCGTGCGCATCTTTCTGACGGGTCGTGTCCCAGTCCCAACGCAGAGTCCGCGCTTGTGGAAACATGGATTTGATTTCCGCTTCCACTCTTTCACTGCCCAAACCATATTCACGGATTTGCGTGCTCGCACAAGTCGGGCAGGTCTTGGGCATCTGGCGGGTGTATCCGCAGCGGTGGCAAAGCAATCCATTGACCTTTGACATTTGTCCGTCGACATGCAACGTCAACGGCGTTTCGCAGTTGGGGCATTTCAGGGTCGTGCCGCAATCACGGCAGAAGATGTAGGTGGAGGTTCCACGGCGGTTGAGATAAACAATTGCCTGCTCTTTGCGCTCGAGCACTTCTGCTAAAGACTCTGCTAGTGTTTTTGAAAAAATTCCGCGATTGCCGTTCTTTAACTCCTCGCGCATGTCCACTACTTGAACGGGAGGTAGGTTTGAGTCAGTCACGCGATTCGGCAGTTCTAACACCCTCATCCCCGACCCTTCTCCCGAAAGGCGAAGGGAGTGCTCGGCGGTATATCGTTGTTCCACGGTTGGTGTGGCAGAGCCGAGTACGCACACTGCCCCACATAGACGGGCATATTCTTCTGCGGCAGTCACCGCGTTGTAATATGGCGGCTCGCTTTGATAATAGGAACTGTCGTGGCACTCATCCACGACGATGAGACCGATGTTTGGCAACGGCGCAAACAATGCCGAGCGTGCGCCGATGATGACGTTCAACTTCCCATCACGGGCACGGCGCCAGGTGTCGTATCGTTCCCCTTCAGAAAGCTTCGAGTGGACCAAGCCTACCTGCCCTGGAAAGCGCGAGACAAAGCGCCGTACGGCTTGGGGGGTCAACGCAATTTCAGGGACGAGGATCAGCGCCTGCTTGCCGTTCTTTATCACTTCTTCCGCTGCTCGTAAATAAATTTCCGTTTTGCCGGAACCAGTCACACCGTATAAAAGGAAGGGAGCAGGCTGATTGCGAAAAGATGAAAGGATCGCATGCAACGCATCATTTTGTTCAGAGGTTAGTGATAACTCGCTGTTCGCTTCCTGTTGTTCGACCCTTTCCAATGGGTCTCGGAAAATCTCGTTCTCAAACAAGCGGATCAAACCGCGTTCTTCAAGTTCTTGCAAGTCGGCGATGTTGCTGCCGGTTTGCGCATAAACCCACGAAAGATTCACCGGCACAGGTTGTTGGATGAGGAAGCGCAGAGCCGCTTCACGCCGGGTTTGAGTCGCTTTTGTGGAGCCAAGAGAGCTTATCTCCGCCTGAGCCGCTTCAGGTGTGACGGCAAGCTGCGCAACGCGGATATTCTTTGGGCGTACGCGTGGCGGCGGCAGGACGTTCTTCGAAGTCAACACGCCTTTTTTGACGAGCATGTTGGCGGTCTTACGCCAATCTACTTTGGCGAAGTGAGAGTCGATCTGACGTCCGCGCAGGGGTCCGCGTTCGGTCAGAAGGTTTATCAAACGAGTTGAAATAACAGTCGATTTTTCCTCGTAACTCGTAACTCGTAACTCGTAACTTATATCGGCTTGCTGACTTAACCCGGTGGGGATCATCATGCCGATGATGGCGGAGAGTGGATTCAGCGTAGAGTCCGCTAACCGCATGGCAAGCGCAAGTTGGGGCGGGGTGAGAAGCGGGGCAGGGTCGAGCAGGTCAAGGATCGGTTTGAGATTCGGTACGGAGGAAGAGTCGGTCAACTCGACGATAATGCCCTGCACGGTTTGATTTCCAAATGGAGCTGTGACAAGGCAGCCTGCCTGGAGGTGTGGCGCGAGTTCGGCGGGGACAGAATAGTCGAAGACGCCGGAAATTGCAGGGATGTTGACGGCAAGGCGGGCAAACATGAGGTGATTATAATGTTTTATAATATCTTGAACGGAGGCTGATCGATATGAGTATTCTTATTCTTGTAGCAGGCGGGGTAATGATCGTGGTTGCCTTGGTGATGCTGGCGCTTGTATTCATGAAGTCAAATCAGGTGAACCTGACGGAGAAAACAGATGGGAAACCAGAATGGATGCATGCGATGCCTCCGGCTGAAACTGTGGCGGCAACCCTGAAGGATGGGGAAGGCGTAGCGCTGTTCGATCATGATGAAGGCGAGAAACTTGCAGCACCCTTTGCTGAACAGATCGAAGATGTGTTGCGTGCAAAAGTGGAAAGTGACCCTTACCTAAAATCTTTTAATATCGACTTTGGGACGGCTCCCGATGGTGGGTTGGAGATATGGGTGAACGGCGAGAAATATGAAGGTGTGGCGAACCTGCCCGATGAACAGTTGAAAAAGACATTCCTTCAGGTTGTGAAGGAATGGAATAGCAGGGGGTAGAGTTAATAAACAGGTGAAGGCGCGCCGGAGGAAACTCTGGCGCGTTATTGTTTTAAGATCACTGCGGCGCCATAGCCGACCACAGAGGAATAGTCACCGGTGACATCCCCGGATGTGGCATGTTTAAGGACTTGAACCTTGTTCGCTCCAAGAGCTTGTGCCGCCCACATTACCGCGGCAACTGCGGCATGCCCGCAGGCGAAGCCTTTGCCGGTTTGCTCGGCTTCAAAGATCGAAGCAGGGTCGAACGCTTCAAATCGTTTTAGCATTTCCTGGTCATATGTGCTGGCGGTTCGTTGGTCGTAGAAATGTGACAGGTCGGTGGATGCGATGAGGATGGCGTTCTTGTGCTGTAGCGTATGTGCCAGCGCTTCGCCAAGCTGCTTTGCAATGGAATCTTCCTGTGCTCGCAACATAATGGGTAGAAGTTTGAATTTGTTCTTGAAGATGCGCTGCAAGAAGGGAAGCTCGATCTCAAGCGAATGTTCCCGGTCGTTTGCCATGGGGGTGATGGGCAGAGGAAGCTGGCTTTGAAGTTCAGCCAAAGCAGATCGATCCACTTCGAGCTCGCCTAGAGGTGTGGCATAGGCTTGGTGTTTGGTCGTGAGTAGAGGGTGCGGGCTGTAGTTGTGGAACGGTGAAATGACAGCAGCGAGGTCGGGGGTAAGTCCGTGCAATGTCGCGAAGGCATGGGCGGCAACTGCACCGGAGTAACGGTGCCCGGCATGCGGTGCGATGACTGCGATGACCTGTCCGCTTAATTTTGGCAGTTTGACCTCTGCCAGGAATTTGTCTATGCTGGCGGCTAATATTTTGGGATTCTCAGGATACCAAGTCCCTGCTATCGGTGAAGGGCGGATGTCTGGTGCGGTCATGTTTTTATTGTAGCACTCTGAAAATAAAAGACCCTCGCGAATTTTCGCGAGGGTCTTTTGATAGAGTAGTTTTGATTACGGAATGCGGTACGAGGCGATGGCGTTGTTGATGGTGTCTATGGTTGCCTGGTCTGCGCTGCCCATCCACCAGGAGGTGAGCATCATAAAGGTGCTGTTGTCGTCGCCACGAGTCTCGAAGAAGGAGACTCCGGAATAACCGCCGCTTTTGGAAACCCATTCGAGGCGTTCGGAACCGTCGTTCATGATCTGATCGCTGGAAATGCGGATATCGCCGACAGCGCCAGTGGCGCTATAGAAGTTGTTGATCAACTCCAGAGCGAATTGCCCCTTCTGGCTCTTTTACGAAAGCCGTTCCGTCGTTGTAAACAAGGTTTTCAACGAAGCCCGACACTTCATCGGGAGATGTGAAGCGGTCTACGTAGTAGTTGTCACCGGTGGTATGGCTGTACAGCCAGTCGCCGGGCAGGTCGAAGGCGGCGAGACCGTTCTCATCAGTAAAGGTGACCAGTCCATTATCTGCGGGTTGCTGCTGTTGCTGCTCACCCTGATCTTGGGGAACGTTGGTTGGAACGGGCGGAATAGTGGGGTTCACAGCAGGGGTGGATGAACCGCCACACGCCAGGCTGACAACCATTAAAAGGGCGGCAAAAGCAAATATCATACGGTAACTTTTCATTTATTAATTATTCTCCTTAAATTTATATGATTATATGGGTTTTATTAAAAACAAAAAGAGTACCGAAGTACTCTTTTTGTTTTTTGTGTGGTTATAGCGGGACTACGGAATACGGTAAGTAGCAATGGCATTATCGACAACATCAAGGACTGCCTGATCGGCATTGTTGTCCCACCAGGCGGTCAGCATTAACCAGGTGCGTTTGTCGTCGCCGCGCACTTCAAAGAAGGATACGCCCGTGTAATTACCGCCTTTGGAAATCCACTCGAAACGTTCTGAACCATCTTGCATGATCTGGTCGCTTTTGATGCGAATATCACCATTATTTGTTCCGGTGCTGCTGTAGTAGGTGTTCAAGATGTCGAGCGCTACAGCCTGACTGATCGAATTGTTGACGGTAACACCTTCGTTCGCGAACATGACCAGACTTTCAATTTTTGCCGCTTCATCAGGGGAGGTGAAGGTATCGGTGTAGGCAGTTACATCTGTGTAGATCGTATCGCCGTGATCGGTGTGGAGGTAGGTCCAGTCGCCGGGCAGGTCGAACGCCAATAGGTTATTTGCATCAACAAATGTAACGATCCCGTTATCGGTAGTTTGCTGCTGTCCTTGCTGCTGGTCCTGCTGTTGTCCCTGCTGCTGGTCCTGCTGGACGGGGGGATTGGTCGGAATAGGGGGCAAGGTGGGGTTGGCGGTAGGCTCTTGTTGTGATGTGGCACTGCATGCCAAACTGACAGCCAGCATAATTGCCAAAAAGACAAATACCATACGATATGATTTCATGTTCTTTTCTCCTCTTTTTGTAAGTTGATCAATACAAGGATACACTAGCAATTAAGGTCTTTTGTAGGGTACCTTAGTCTCATTTTACACTCTCGAATTTTTACTGCATAGTGCTAAAACAGAATCACTTTGCAATCCGTGTGAACCTGAAAAAATACAGAGGGGAAAAATGAAAGACGCTGTCAGTTCAATGGTTCACTATAAATGAAAAGCTCACCCTCAAGGTTTAGGTTTCGAGAGTGAGCTTGTTTGTTCGGGGAATATTTTATTTGGCTGCTTTGCGGGTTCGCTTGACTTTTTCAGGCTGAACAGGTTCTTCGGAGGCGGGGACTTCAACCGCTTCGAGGGGCAGTGCAGGGGTACTGACTTCCAGAATGGGTTGCGGTGGAGTGACTGGATTTGCGGAAACCATAGTTGGCTGGTTGATGCGCTTGAAATAATCTTTGACTGTAAGATCACTGTAAAAGATCAGTGTGAGAATGCCAACCACCATTGAGAAGATATTGCCCATTAAAAAGGTGAGGATCTGGAATACGGCAATGGAAGTGGCAGGTTGTACCGGCTGTGGTTGGGTGCTCAGTAGTTTTGCCGCATAAATGATCTCAAAGATGCCGAGGATTGTGGGCAAGATGGTGATCGGAAGACAGACCACGCCAACCAAGGTTCCGAGCGCGGTTGCAGATGCGACGAATCCCCAAAAGAGGTTGGTGATGCCGCTGAGTAAAGTCATCACGGCAATGGCGGTCACCAGCCCGGGTTTTTGCTCTGTGTAGGATGTGTTCATATTGTTGCTCCTTGAAAATTATCTGGTGGATATAACGATTGAACACAGGTTTGGTTGCATCGACTAGGGTTGTTGGAACGTGAGTAAGATACCGCCGGGGTAACTCGCTCCATTTGCATCTGTGCAGGTGGGGGCGCTGACATCGGGAACGAATGCGCCGCCCGTAACGATGCGGATGTTGTATACCGTATCCGCCTCCATGAGGAAGTCGGCGTATCCATCTCCCAATTCAGGCTTGAGCCCGGTAAAGAAGCGGTCTTCGCCCTGGTCCCAGGTTACGACGATCTCGGCACCGGAGATCGGGTCTCGGCGTGAATTCAACAAGTTGAATTGCATGACCTTCGCCATGCCGGGGTCGCAGACTGTTTCCTGGCTGGTGAGGATGAAGGGCGCGCCAGGACCAGGGGTGGGTGTAAAAGTGGGGCGTGCGGTCACTGTTACTTGAGCGAGAGGGGTCAGTGGTGTTTGTTCAAAGAAGACGGTTGGCGGGGAAAGTGGGGTGGCTTCTTCGATCGGTTCATTCGGTTGAATGGTTTCCACCACTGTGGTTGGCAGGGGGACGTCTGGGGTGTTGAAAGTTGGGTATGGGGTGGATGTGAACGGTTCGCTGACACTACCTCGTTGAAGGTCGGTGGCAAGTTGCGCGAGGGGGCGGGCTTTCTCGAAGGATTCGCCTTCAGCGAGCATACGTTGTGCGAGTGCGCTGAGTTCGCTGACCGGATCTATGTCGCCGAGCAGGCTGAGGCGGGCTTGGGCGCGGGGCAGGTCTTTGTTGGCGGCGTAGGAAGCGGCGATGGCGATGCGGTATTGATCTTTGAAGTCTGCACGCAGAAGTGCGGGGTGCGCATCCACATAGGTGACCGGGGCGAGCAGCCAGGCGTATGCCAGACCCAGCCCAAACCCGGCAAGAAGCGCAAGAATGAGATAAAGGATGGAGTTTTGCGGAAGCTGCCTCATGGGTTTGCATCCGCATTGGGCTGATAGGTTTGCATGGCGGTTAGCAGGGTTTGCAGAGAGAGGATCTCCGCTTGCGTGAAGCCGTTGAGGCTGGCATATTCCAGTGCAGAAGAAACAATCTCGGCGGGTGGGGCGCTGCCAAGCAGTGCAATACGACGTGCGGCGGCTTCGGCATCGAAATCGTTTTGATAAGCTTCTGCGGTCATGAGTACATAGTCCACTCTGTAATCTTCACGCAGAACGTCGGGAGTTACATCGGTGTATTCGACCGGGTCAATGACCCAACCGTAGACGAGCCCAAGACCGGCACCAAGTGCAAGCGCCAGGACGATCAAGATGATTTTTGTGGAAGGCATGTGGAGAATTATAGTATGGAGTTAAACAAATATCCGGGCAGGGAACCGGCGGCACCCGAAGACTCTTCCTTACCGTTGCTATCTTTCGATCCTGGCGGGGTTCGAAAGGCTTCGCCGCGCCGGGCCTGCCCGGACGCCGCAAGCATACCCGATGAAGGGGGGCGTGTCAAATCAAAGATTATGTGATTCGACAAATGCGAGGAATAGATCGACCAACTTGGGTTCGAACAGGATGTTGGATTTTTCGCGCAGGTATTCGATGACCTGTTCACGCGGCAGTTGTTTTCGGTAGGGTCTGTCGCTGCGCAGTGCATCCCAAACGTCGACGATGGCGAAGAGGCGCGCAACCCGCGGAATTTGATCGCCTTTCAAGCCGTGCGGGTAGCCGCTGCCATCCCAGCGTTCGTGATGATAGTAGGGGATATCCAATGCGGGGCGCAGGTAGGCGATGGGGGAAAGCATGTCGTAGGCGTAGTTGGGATGCTGACGCATTTTTTCCCATTCGGTTTCGTTAAGCGGACCCGGCTTTTGCAGGATCTCATCGGGGATGGCGATCTTGCCCATATCGTGCAGAAGCGCGCCTCGCCGGATGTGGGAGAGTTCTTCTTCGCTGAACCCAAGCTGTTTTGCCACTTTGAGGGTGATCTCAGTGACGCGCTGGGTGTGTCCTTCTGTTTCACGGTCGCGCAGGTCGAGCGCGCGCACCCAGCCTTCGATGGTGCGTTCGTAGGCGTCGCGTAACTGGTCGTGGGCGAGCTGCAGGGCTTCTTCGGCTTTTTTGCGTTCGGTGATATCGCGTGAGGTGGATTGGATCTCAATGACGCTGTTGGTGTCGTGGTCGATGATGGCGCGTGCAGAGGTTTCCAGCCAGACGTAATGCCCGTGCTTGTGTTTGGCGCGGTAGGTGATGGTGTATGGGGCGTCACCCGGGTTTTGTTGGAACAGTCCTTTTACAGCGGGACTATCTTCTTCGTGGATCAAGTCGAATATTTTGAAGCCGAACATATCTTCGGGCAGGTAGCCAAGGATGGTCTTGCATGCCGGGGAGACGTAGAACATCTGCCCGGTTATGGTGAGGCGGGCGATCATGTCGCTGGCGTTCTCGGCAAGCAGGCGGAAGTGCGCTTCGCTTTCCAGAAGCGCTTCCTGCATGTGGATGCGGTCGGCGCGGGATTTCCATTGGTCGAGCGCTTTGCGGGCGAGGTGCGGCATGTCCAGCATCGACTCTGGGGATTTGACGACGTAGTCGAGTGCGCCTGATTTGAGCGCTTCCACGGCGATGCGTTCGTTGCCGTAACTGGTCATGAGGATGATGGGGGTGGCGAGGGGGTCGCGATGATTGGGCAGCAGTTCCAGGCTTTCGCCATCGGGCAGGCGCCAATCGGCGATGATGAGTCTGGGTTCGCGCTGTTTTATTTTTTCGCGGGCTTCACTGAGCGAGCGCACACGGTGGATCTGGAATTCGGTTTCCTGATCTTCGAAGGCGCGTTGGATCAACTCCGCATGGGGGTCTTCATCTTCAACCAGTAAAATATGAATGGTGTCGCTGGGCATAGGAGTTAAGCGCGGAGTTGTTTGTTCCAACCCAACCAATAGACGCCCAGGTCTTTCATCAGGTTGCTGAAATCTTCGAACCCCACCGGTTTGACGAGATAGCTGTTGACATAATTCCCGTAGGCATGGGTCATGTCTTTTTCGGCTTCCGAGGTGGTGAGGATGACGACTGGGATGCTGCGGAGTTCCTCTTCTTCTTTGATGATGCGCAGGACTTCAAGCCCATCTACACGGGGGAGGCGCAGGTCTAAAAGGATGATGTGTGGGCGTGGGCTGCTGGAAGGTTCGCTGAAATTGTTGCGGCGCAGTAGATAATCCAAAGCTGTTTCCCCGTCAGTGAGGTGTTGTATCCGTGTGGGGATGGGGTTGTTTTCCATCGTTCGGATGACAAGCTCGGCATGGTCCACATTATCTTCGATCAGCATCACGAGTGTCGGTTCGCCTGACATGATAGCTCTCCTAATAATAACGCCCATATTGTAAACGATTTAGTCGCATCGGGCATAGGTGTTTGTAGGTGGATGATTGGGCATTTAAGGGAAGTTCTCCTAACAAACTTGTAAATTCCATAATTTAATTTTGGTTTTGAAAAATATATTACTCATCATCTTTACTTTGAGATTGCTCAGTACAAACCTTGGCGGGATAGCGTCCATGTTGGTGAATCCTGTAACCTCGCTCAATGGTCGTGATATAATTTTGCCGTTCATCAATTATCGAAACCCCGCCCGGAGGAGAAATTATGGAAATCACCACACAAGAATTCAAGCATTGTGATCTGATCGCAGTAAAAGGACGGGTTGACAGCGCAACGGCTCCCCAATTTGCAAAAGCGCTTGAGACCGCCAACGATAACGGACGTTTCAAACTTGCCCTCGATATGAGCGGGTTGGAATATATGTCCAGTGCCGGTTTCCGCGCCCTGCTTGCCGCCCAGCGCAACTGCAAGCGCTACAATCGCGGCGAGGTGGTGCTCGTGCATGTCCCAGATCGCATTCGCGAAGCCCTCGAACTTGCAGGGTTCACTGAACTCTTCAAGACCTTCGACGATACCGTCGCCGCCGTGGGAAGTTTCTAACAAAAGGCTCCAATCAGACCTTGGAATGCCGTCTCTTGAATACAGGAGGCGGCATATCATTTTCTTTATGCCAGCTTATACCTTTCCAGCCAGGTTTGAATTTCTGGACGAGATCCGTGATGCGGTTGCCGATGTTGCGCGTGAGGGCGGTTTTTCAGATAAAACCATCTACTCCCTCCAGCTCGCCGCCGACGAAGCCGCTTCCAACATCATTGAGCATGCCTACGAAGGCGTGTCTAATGCCTCATTGGCGATGACCTGCGACATGCAGGGGGACCAGATCGTCATCACCATGCACGATACTGGAAGATCATTCAACCCCACCACCGTGAAAGAACCCAACCTCAAGGCAGATCTATCTGAACGACAGATCGGTGGCTTGGGCGTTTACCTGATGCGAAAGTTAATGGACAGTGTGAGTTACGAATCTTCCAAATCGGGCAACCTGCTCACCATGAAAAAACGGAGAGAATAACTCCATGTGCGCCGCAACCCGATCCTCCTGGGACTGGCTTCAACTCGCCAGCCTGGGTGAACAGCTGCGGAGCGAAGACTCTCTCAGCGCGCAGCGCGACCGGATCATTAACCTTGCGAATCGTCTGATCGGTGGGCAGGTGGATGTCTGGTTAAAAGAAGGTATTTTTCGCCTGCCCGATTGGGAAGACGGGCATCTTTTCCCGACCCAGCCCGCGCTCGAAGGCATGAAGCGTGCTGTCAAAACCGGGAAACTCGCAAAAAATATCAGTAAGAAGAAAACCAGCGCTTCTACCTCAGCCTTTGCCGCTGTCCCGCTCGAGGATCAGGGGATCACGCTGGGAGCGCTTCAAGTCACCCGCCCCAAAGGACCCGAATTTTCAAGCGACGAATTAAACCTGCTCCAGGGCTTGGGGCAGATCGTTTCCGTTAACCTCTTCGCCTCACACCGCGCCGAAGTGGAACAGTTCCGCTTGCGCCAGCTTAATCTCGTGCGCGAAGTCAGCTCACAGATCGCCAACGTGTTGGATGTGAACGAACTCGCCGCGCGGGTCACCAAACTCATTCAGAACACCTTCAACTTTTATTACGTCGCCTTTTTTACACTTGAGCCGAGTGACCATGCCTTGCATTTCCGCGCCAGTGCCGTCGCGCCGCGCAAAGGCAAGCGCAAAGCCTCCATTGCATTGGAAGTGGAGATTGGTCAGGGTTTGATCGGTGAAGCTGCCAAAACCGGAACCGAGATCGTCTGTGACGATGTTCAAGCCGACCCGCGTTACCGTTTCATCGATAGCCTGCCCGAAACCCGCTCTGAAGTGGTCATCCCGCTAAAGATCGAAGACCACATTCTCGGCGCGTTGGATGTGCAGAGCAACCAGCCGAGAGCCTTCCATCCCATTGACCTGCTCATTTTGCGCGCACTTGCTGATAACGTGGCACGTGCCGTTGAAGGTGCCCGCCTTTATAGTGACCTGAGCCGCCGCGCCACTCAATTGACCCTGGTTTCCGAAGTCAGTAAAAGCGTCACTTCCACTCTTGACCTCTCTCAACTCATGCGCGACGCTGCCACATTGATCCATGAAAAATTTGGGTACCCGCATGTTTCGCTTTTCACCGTTCACCCCAACCGCCGCATGATCATGTATGAAGCGGGCAGCGGCAAGCGCAGTAAAAAACTCGAAGGCTTCACGATTCCTTTGGATGAAGAGCAGGGCATCATGCCTTGGGTGGCGCGGAATGGCGTCACTGTGATCGCCAATGATGTTTCCAAAGATAAACGCTATGTCGATTCGCCGCTGCCACCCCGGAATACCAAATCAGAATTATGCGTGCCATTGATCTTTGCCGAGCGCGTGGTTGGTTTGCTGGATATTCAATCGGATAAATTGAATGCCTTCACGGAAGATGACCGTATCATGTTCGAAGCCGTGGCAGATACCATGGCGGCGGCGATCCGCAATGCCGACTTATATCGTTCCGAGCAATGGCGGCGTCAGGTGGGGGATAGTCTGCGGGATGTGGCAGGCTTGGTCTCCAGCAATGCCGGTGTGGATGAAGTACTCGAGATGATCCTCGGTGAATTGGACCGCAACCTGCCGGTGGATACTTCTGCCATCTGGCTGCTGCAAGACGGTGAGTTGTGTCTTTCTGCCGTGCATGGTATGGATGGAAACCAGCTTGAGAATACCTGTCTTGCCAATCCTGAGTCAACATACGTTATGGCAGATGCGTTGGAGTCAGAGACGCCCATTATTCGCCGACCCGGTGACCCCATGGGTCCGGCTGGCATCACTGCAGGTTTTTCTCCCGATTATTCTTCCATTGTTGCGCCGTTGCGAGTGGGTGACCGTCCGTTGGGTATTCTGACGTTGGCGCATCACTCTCCCGGGCGCTATGGGCATGAAGCCCGTGCCATTGCAAGTACGTTCGCGAACTATGCGGCGGTATCGATCGAAAATACCCGCCTGTTCGACGCGGCACAGGAGCAGGCATATGCCTCAGCGGCTTTGTTGCAAGTTGCACAGGCAGTCGTCAGTTTAAGCGATCTGGATGAAATACTTGGCTCCATCATCCGTATCATGCCGATCCTTGTTGGTGTCAAGCGCGTGATCCTGTACCGACTCGACCATCAGTATCAGGCGTTGCAGGCATCGCAGGAATATGGTTTCTCAGAAGAAGAGGAAGCCATTATGACGGAGAAGACTCTGCCGCTGGCAGATTTTCCGTTCATTGTTTGGGCGCTGGAGCAGAATACGCTGGTAACGCATCCGCTTAAGGCGCAGGCGCAGCCGAAAGATTGGTTCGAGATCCAGCCTGAGGTGTGGAGTGAAGCGGATGTTGTTAATGCGGAACGTTTATTGATCGCCGTCCCGCTTTCCATCAAGAGCGATATCTTCGGAGTGATGTTGATCGAAGAGGATGAGAATGCGCGTCGCTTTCGTATGCGGCGGCTTGAGATCATCAATGGCATTTCACAGCAGGCGGCGATGGCAATACAGAGCGACCTGTTGCAGCAGGAGATGGTGGTGCGCGAGCGCCTCGAAACGGAAGTGCAACTGGCACGCCAAATTCAGCAGACCTTCATCCCGAGCGTTTTACCGACCCATCCCAACTGGCAGATCGCGGCACGCTGGCGCACAGCCCGGCAAGTGGGCGGTGATTTTTACGATGTGATCGAACTGCCGAACCACAAGCTGGGTATTTTCATTGCAGACGTGGCGGATAAGGGCATGCCGGCTGCGTTGTTCATGGCGTTGACGCGCACGCTCATGCGCGCCGCTGTGCTGGAAACGGCATCCCCTGCTGCGGCGCTGCGGCGAGTGAACGATTTTCTTTTGCCAGATACCCAGCAGGGAATGTTCGTGACCGCAGTGTATGGTGAGCTGGATCTGGCGTTGGGGACGTTCACTTATGTCAATGCGGGGCATAACCCGCCGTTCTGGGTGAAGAATGATGGAAGTTTGGAAAAGCTGACAAGAACATCTATTGCCTTGGGGGTGATGGAGCAGCCTGTCATGGAAGAACGTACCCTGACCATTGCGTTGGGGGATACGCTCCTGCTTTATACCGATGGATTGACCGAGGCGTTCTCACCGAGTGGGGATCTGTTCGGTGAAGTGCGTCTGTTGGATGTGATGGCATCCTTACCGGCTGGCACTGCTGAGGAGGTCATTCGATCCATTGAAGATTGCCTGAATGATTTTATCGACCCGCTGCCGCTGGCAGATGACCTGACGATGATGGCGATCCGCAAGGTGGGATAATGCGATTGTGTTCGTAATTTATACGGCGACCATGATGTTGCTGTGTAAGGGAGGGGGCTTACAAAAATGTTAGCCGTTTTGAGCCCTCTAAAATTGACGATTTTGCACTTGGCTTCTATGATGTAGATGTTCAATATCGGGTCATTTAACTCGTTGAAATTCACATTGGAGAAGCAATATGAAAGATAAATCCCATTTTTTCCTATTATTAATGGCGGTTATTACCGCGTTAATTGCAGGCGCTGTCGGCCCGTCTGTTGTTTATGCAGACGATGGGGACACATCTGAGCCTTCTGGCGATAGTGCTCCCGTTTCAGATCCAACCGGTGAGGACGCCGTCGTAGAAGAGCCGGTCTTTGTTCCTGAAGTTCTTGAACAGGCGCCTGAAGGAACAGACCTGATCGTGGTCAATGAATCTGGGGAGGTCGTTCCGCTCGCTACAGAAGAAGCTGCGGTGATCATTGCCTCCAGTGACCCGATGTGGTGCCCTGCATCTGCCACACCGGGTGATGCTGGTTGTACAGCAAACTTTGGAACGTTCGACGATTTGATCGATGCCCTGGCTGCCGACGCAGTTTCAGGGTCACCTGTTTATACGGGCGATGGCATCATCTGGGTTGAAGATACCTATAACGGGAACGACAATGCCCAGATCTTGTTCAACGGCTCTGTGTTGACAAATATCGGTGCCAGCAACCTGACCATTCGAGGCGGGTGGAGCGGCGGCAACAATACCACGATTACCGGGGTTTCTGATGTAGATGTGGCTCTGGCTATATTAAACTGGGGTGGGAATGTTACGCTCAACAACCTGGTGATCTCTGCCACTGATAATAGCGGCTATGGTTTGTTCGTAGATAACACAGGCAGCACCACGTTGGATAATGTGTCGGTTAACGATACGATGGTCAACCCTTCGGGGTATGGTGATGGTGCAATGATCGTCAGCTCCGGGAATGTTGACATCGATGACAGCCAATTTAATGGCAACCAGGGCAATGGTTTGCAGGTTTCTTCCGGCGGAACCATTTCATTGGATACAGTCTCGGCAGATAATAACCTGCTAACCGGCGCCTATTTGGATACCTGTCAATATGACAGTGTGACCGGGCTATGTGTTGGAACCGGTTTGGTGACGATCACCAGCCTGACGGGTAATACTTTCAATGGAAATGATTTTGTTGGCTTGACCGTTGAATCGGGCGGCGGGCTAAACATGGATAATACCCAGGCAAATAATAACGGACTTGATGGTGCGGTTATTACCAGCGCCGATAAAGACGGCACTGGTAACGTCAACATTGACCAGAGTGAATTCACGGGTAATGTAAATGCCTACGGTTTGGATGTGTACACCGATGGCAGCCTGATCCTGACCAACGTCACCGCAAACTCCAATAGTTTTGGCGCATTGTTGGATACAAGTGCAGGAACCGGCGCAGTCGACGTTTCTGACAGTAATTTTGGCGAAAGTAATATTACTGGAAATTCCTGGACCGGTCTGCATATTGAATCAGGCAGCACTGTAACCCTGCTTAACGTGATGGCGTCCTATAACGGGACCAACGGCGCCTATGTGGAAGCTCAAGGGAATATCAATGTTACAAACAGCACCTTCAATGAAAATGTACATTTCAATTTTCCACAGGATCCCGGTTTGTATGCCCATAGCAATGGTGGAAATATAACCCTTGTGGATGTAACCGCCGATGGCAACCGCTTTGGCGCGGGAGCGGTCTTGAGTACCAAAAATACAGGCACGATCTCTGTTTCCAACACCGTACCGGGTACAGATCATTTCAATAGCAATGGAACCTTTGGAATTCAGGCTTCCACTCAAGACGGCAACCTGAACCTGACGGATGTGGAAGCATCTTACAATAAATCCAAAGGGATGTATCTTTCCACAAGTGGGCTTGGAAATGTGTTCGTTCTGGACGGGGAAATTGTGGAAAATGGGTACTACGGTATTTATGCCAGTACAAACGAAGGCGATATTAATCTCGATACCGTATCTGTTCTTGGCGATGATGGTGTTGCCACAACCGCCAATGATGATCTGACAGATATCGGCGCTATGTTGAAATCCTATAGTGGCGGTAACGTCTTTGTCACAGACAGTTCGTTCAACCACAACACAACAACAGGCTTGATCGTGATCAGCAGTGCAACAGTGGAATTGAACAACGTCACTGCCGATCAAAATGGCGTGAACGGGGTTGAGATCTACACCCCTCAAACAGCCTACTGCCGTGGTGCCAGCGAAGCCACCACTCAAGTGATCGTGAATGTGGATGCTGGAACGTTCACTAATAATGGCGAATACGGCATTCTGGCAATGCCCGGACCCGCAGGCACCCTGAACTTCGTTGCCCCGTCTGTCTTTGGCGGTAACGGGACGGGTGATTATTTACTTGACCTGCGCGAGCCGACCATCTGCCCGGTTGAGGTGCAAGAACCGACCGAGCCGAAGAAACCGCAGATCGTTCCCGCTCCGACCGTTCAACCTGTGGCACAGGATTGCTCGCAATTCAGCAGCACAGTCCACGAACTATCCGATGGAACTTTCGTCAATGTGGGTTGTCCTTATGAAGGCTTTAGCAGTCTAAACGAAGTCACTGTTAAAGACCTGCCGGGCGCATTGGGGGCTGGAACCCAGTTCTTGGGTGGTGTGCGGGTCAGTTTGACGGATGCTTCCGGCAATACGATCCTTAACCAGAATGGCACTGTTACGATCAGTTTTGCGCTTCCTAAAACGGTGCGCGGTCGGACACCCTCCATTTTGTTCTGGGACCCCACCCTGAATGGCGGGAAAGGCGGCTGGATGAAATTGCCGATCTTTGAGGCTGGCACCAGCTTCCCATTACACCCGGAAGACCCAGATGATCTGCGTGTTGTAACTTCTGGGGTGCAGCAAGTGGACGGCTCCATCACCCTTACAGTAAACTTCTCAGGCATCTTTGTAATGACGATACCATAGCCAGTATGAATCAAAAAAGGGACGGTTTGGATGACCGTCCCTTTTTTGATTTAATGCAGATCAATACCGTCTTGCCGATAAACCCTGCAGCATTTGGTAACTTTGGAATGCCAGCAGACCAAAAAGAAATGCCATGTAAATACTATTCATGACCAGCAGCCCAGTCACCGCAAGCAAGCCGCCGGTGACGACGGATACCCACAACGAAGTGCGCAACCCATTCCGCGGGTCGCTTTGGATCAAGACATATCGGGTGACATGACCGCCATCCAATGGGAAGACCGGCAGCAGGTTGACGATGCCCCAAAAAACATTAACCCACAAAAAAGTGAGGAATACTTCGTTTAACATTCCGCTGCCATAAGGCAGTAACACGATCGGAAAGGGAATGAAGCCCAGCAGGGTGGATAAAATGATCTGCCCGCCTAGCGCAGTGCCAACAGCGAGGGTAAGTGCGGCGAGGGCAAACCCGGCAAAGGGTCCGGCAAGGGAGACGAAGATATGTTGGTTCGGGGTCAAGCTGACCGTGGCGTATCCGCTGCCCCATGGTAAAGACTCGGGGATGGTCAACCCGCCGGAGAAATGCAGTAGGATATTTGAAGGCTGCCCAAAGCGCCGGAAGGCAAAGGCATGTCCCAGTTCATGCACAAGAATGGAAACGAAAACAACCACGATCCAAACCAGGATCATCAGCAAGTTGTTCGAGTTTGAGCCGAGTAAAATGGCGATCACCCAAAACAACGGGTGGACGCGTATGGGAATCCCTGCGATGGAAAAACGCAAGTCGAAACGGGTTGGGGAAGTAGATTGAAACATAAAAGATCCTGTTCTTTACTGTTGGATGGGCAACGTATAGCCGCCATCCACGACGATGGTTTGCCCGACGATCATTGCTGCAGCGGGAGAGCATAAAAATGCCACCACTTCGGCAACATCTTCCGGCGTAATGAGCCGACCGGCAGGTACCATCTCCGTAAATTTTTGGAGGATGTTTTCCTGCCCGCCCATGGATGCGAAGTGATGCAACGCCTCTGTCTCCACCACACCGGGTGACACCGCGTTGACCTGGATGCCACGCCGGATCAGTTCCACGCCGAGATAGCGAGTCAGGGATTCTACTGCTGCTTTGCTTGCGCCGACCACGACATAATCTGGCAGCACACGCACCGACCCGGCACTCGAAATACTGACAATACTTCCGCCACCCCGTTTTTCCATAAGAGGTGCCGCTCGTTGGGCGGCGAATAACAGTGCTCGGGCATTGATGTTCATGGTCCAGTCCCAGCCTTTGGGCTTTTGTTCCATGACCGGGCGGTTATACCCCGAAGCCGCATTATGGATGAGAATATCCAGCCCGCCAAATTCCTTTTCCACTTCATCGAACAGACGGTTCAGATCGTCCATATCGCCTACATCTGCTTTGACCAGCAAGGCACGCCTGCCAAGTTTTTCCACTTCAAGGGCGGTCTCTTCCGCAGGGGCACGGTTGCGAAAGAAATTAATAACCACATCTGCGCCATTTTTGGCGAAGTGCAAGGCAATGGCTTTCCCAATTCCCCGACCAGACCCGGTGACGAGGGCGATCTTGTTCGTAAATGATGAGTTGGACATATTTATGAGTATAACATTTAGGAGTAGTTGATAATGAAAGCGGAGATTCGCTTTTAATCAAAATACAAATTCAGGTCAGAGCAGTCGAAGCGGTTGCCGCAGTTGGGGCAGCTTACTTTACAGTTCATCTCATACATTTCACTTCCACAGCGATCACAACGCCACAGCCGTTTTTCATTCCATTGGATCGGCTTGAAGAGGGCAAGATCGAACGTGTTGATCCCAGCCTTGCCCAGGCGTTGTAGTTCCGTCATGACAACTTCCGCGTCATCCCTGATCTTCTTTACATGGATCCCCCGACAGATATCGCTCCAGCCATGTAGCCACTTCAAACTGCGTCCATAGACCTTGACCGCACCGTCATAATTCCCGCGTGTAATGTGCAGGTAGGTGACAGCCACTTGTAAGATCCCCTGATATAGGTCGCGGATCGCGCCGGCCTCATCGCGCCATGCGGTTTCAAACTCTTCATGTGCTTCAAAGAACTTTCCGGCGTTAAATAAATGCAAACCTTCCATGGCTTTGGGATGCAATTGACCCTGGCATTCCTCAGTGGTTCTTCCAGAAGATTTTATCGATTTGTTCTCAACGGGCATGGCGGGAGTATATCATGCGGGTTTAAGCCGGATGGTAAAATGCTTAACGGAGGAATTTTGTTCATCTTTGTGCTTATTACCTGCATTATCATTTCTACCGGTTCATTTGCATTGGGATACCGGGTAACCGGTTACGAGGATGTAATGCGTTGGATCGTGGTGTTTGGTGGCTTTTGGCTTGTGGCTTTTTGGCGTGGATGGAGGTGGGTCTCAGCGCTTGCAGTTTTACTTGCTGTTTCTCTTGCCGCATATGGGGTCTGGTTCGAGTTCGGTTTGAATTGGATGTTCAGCGGAGCCGCTTTTGCATTCTTCGCCTGGGACCTGACCGAATTTCAACAACGGCTTAAACGTCTACCGCCGCGCGATGATGTGGACGGTATGCTGCACCGTCACCTGATCCGTATTGGTTTGCTGGCAGGAGGTGCGCTTGTGCTTACCCTTATTTTGAGTCTTGGTCAGTGATCTTTGTGCGCAGCTTTTCGATCCATTTTTCAGTCTGGTGCGGGTGCTGAAAGTGCAATGATGTGAGGTGCTGAAATTCGGGGTTTGCCAACAAGATCGGGATCTCCCTTTTTCTTCGCCAATAACTTTTGAAGAACCAATGGATCAATGAATCTTCAGACCAAAGTTTGAGTTGGTTTGCAAAATTTTCTCGATTCCCATTCCATAGTTCTTCACGGGTTATACTGCGATGCAGGGTGCGGGTGAGCAGCCGCCAGAACACGATGTGGAAGGGGTAATCCAGCCAGATCACGGCATCGGCGCGGCTCCAGAGAATGTCGCGTACTTTGCTGTAATTTCCAGCCGCCACCCAACCTTGCGCTTGAACTGCACGATCAACACGTTCTCGAAATACCGGGGTTTCTGCTTCCTTCCAGTTCGGTTCCCAAAAAAGTGCATCCAGTTCGATGAATTCCAGGGCGAAAAGATCTGCAAGTTGTTTTGCCAGGGTGGATTTGCCCGATGAGGTGGTTCCAATGACAACGACGCGTTTATAAGGGAATGGGTTCATGGGCAGGGGATTATAATTTGATGTATACCGATTCTGTAAACCCAACTTGCAAAGGACTTTCCATGTTCGATCTTCCCGATAATGAAATTCTTCCTCTCTCGAAAGACCACGTCTTCTGGACGTGGTCTGCTCAAGCCAAAGTCAATCCGATTGCCGTAAAGCGTGCCAAGGGTGTGTATTTTTGGGATGTGGATGAAAAACGATACCTTGATTTCAACTCGATGACGATGTGTGTCAATATCGGTCATGGAGATGAGCGTATCATCAAAGCCATGCAAGAGCAGGCTGCAGAGCTGCCCTATGCCGCGCCAGGCATGGCGACAAAGATTCGCGCCCTGGCAAGCAGAGAAGTGGCGCAGGTCACTCCAAATGGCGCGTTAAGTAAGGTGCTTTTCACCCTTGGCGGTGCTGATGCGAATGAGAATGCCATCAAATTGGCAAGGGGCTATACCAAGCGTCATAAGATCCTCACACGGTATCGTTCCTATCACGGTGCATCTGCCGGAGCCATGGCTGCCACAGGCGATCCGCGCCGTGTGGCGTGGGAACCGAATTTGATGACGGGTGTGGTGCATTTCCTTGACCCATATCGTTACCGTTCAACCTTTCACCGCACCAACCCTAATATCTCCGAAGCTGACTTCGCGCAAGATTATGTTAATCATCTGGAGGAGATCATTCTTTATGAAGGTCCCGAGTCCATTGCGGCAGTCATGATGGAGTCGGTGACCGGCACGAACGGTATCATCATCCCGCCGGATGGATATATGCAAGGGGTGCGCAAGTTGTGCGATAAATACGGCATTGTGATGATCTGTGACGAAGTGATGAGCGGCTTCGGGCGGACGGGGAAGTGGTTTGCCATTGAAAATTGGAACGTAGTACCGGATATCATCACCATGGCAAAGGGGCTCACCTCTGCCTATGCCCCGCTGGGAGCTGTGGCGATGAAGCCAGAGATCGCGGCAGCGTTCGATGAACATGCTTTTGAAAGCGGGCTGACGTACACATCACATCCCATTTCACTGGCGGCAGCGGTGGCGAACATTCAAGCCATGAAGGAGGATAAGGTTGTGGAGCATGCGGCAGGTATGGGGGCGGTGTTGAGGCGCATGCTGACAGATCTGGGCGAAGCTCATCCATCGGTTGGCGAGGTCCGCAGCATTGGACTATTTGGTATCATCGAACTGGTAAAGGATCGTAAAACAAAGGAGCCGTTGGCGCCCTGGAACGGGTCGTCACCTGAGATGACGGCGCTGCGAAAATATTGTACCGACCGCGGTTTGTTTTTATACACTCATTGGCATACCGTGTTGATCATCCCACCGTTGATCATTACCGAGGCGCAACTGAAGGAAGGGTTTGATGTGTTAGACGAAGCACTCAAGATCACGGATAGGACTTTGGATGGATAATCTATCCAGGATAGGTGATGTAAAATCTTGGAAACAACTTTAAAGGAGAATGTAATCATGGAATCCCAGCCTTTTTCACCCGAACCTTCATCTGCCCCTGCTCCCAAGGGGAATGAAGCGGTTTTTGCCGCCGTATCCTTGATGACTGGCATTACGAGTTTGTGTGCCTCACTTTTGCCGATATGTGGCGGACCCCTTGCTATTGCAAGTATCATTTTTGGGTACCTTGCAATGAAGAACCCCGAAAAGAAAACACTCGCAATTGCGGGTATGGCATTGGGCGGCGTCGGCTTATTCCTTACTTGTCTTTCTGCTGCTTATGGTGCTTATGTAGGGATGACGGGTCAAGGCTTTCAGTTTTCCCCGTAAATAAAACAAAAAGGCTCCCGCACAAAATGCGGGAGCCTTTTTATTTTAAGGGGTTGATTTTTGAACGGCTAGTGGTACACGCTCCGAACCGGGCAACAAAGGCATATCTGCCATAAAATAGGCATGTTGGTACGCGCAATCTGCGCCGCCTTCGCCGGGAATGGGGTCGATGCGTTTATTGCCATCCTTATCTTCCCCGAATACCATCTGGTCAGAGAGTACACTGATCTCTGCGATGGTCGCTTCCATTCCAGACCCAAATGGCATGGTTTGTAACCCCAGGGTTAATTTTAGCAACTGCCTGCCCCAGTTTTCCATGTTATTGGTGCAGGTTATGACCTCTTCGCTTCTTTGCAAAATATTATCAGTGGCGTCTGGGGTTTGTGCAGCGAGCTCTGCATGGGCTATGCTCTGGGGAATATATCCCTGATCGATATTACTTCCAGGGTCGCCGTTGAGAAGGAGCCCATATCCATCGGAAGGATCGGCTATTTCACTGTCGCCATCCCAATCTTGGTACAGGTCGAGGTTTTGATCACCAACTAATTGATTGATGATCTCTTCGGTCTTTACCCGCATGGTCTTTTCATCCCCTTCATCGAAAGCTTCTTCAAGTTCTATTGTTGAGGTATTGACGGTGTCTGCTGTATCCCATAATCCTTGTATAAGTGCTACACCATCAGGTGTGCTTGATATGGAAACCAGCAGATGTCGGACATGTACAAGCGCTTGTGGAGGGAAGACTGAGGAAGCGACGGCTTCACTTTCGGGTTCGTCAGGATATGGATCGTCAACCGGCTCGAGCGTGATATCGATTTGGTCGAACTGCGATAGCATACTGACCCCGTCAGGGTCTGTGTAAGTCAACTGCCCGCTTGTGCCGTTGAAATTTACGGTTCCAACGCTTCTCAAGACTTTGCCCTGTGACAGATACCATACTTCATAACGAGTGCCGGGCCCGGGTAAGGGGAGCCCATTGATAGTAATACTCGCTTTGTCCAGGAGTCCGTTAAAGTCATCGTAATTGACGAACCCTACCGGCAGGTTCGGGTCGAGGTCTTTTGGGGCAGGTCCACGCGAACGGAAAAGCCACATGGCTGCAAAGACGATCAACGCAAGAAGAAGTGCGCCGCCCCCGGCGAAGAGCGGAAGACGTGAAGCTGCTGCTGGAATAGCTGCCATTTTGGCGGTTTCGGCTGGAGCATTCAAGATATCTTGAACTTGTTCTGTCTTTTTGGAAATCGCCCTCCCTTCAAGGATGGCGGAAAATTCTTCAATCATCTCACTGGCAGAGTCATAGCGATGGGCAGGGTCTTTGGCGAGTGCGCGACTGACCATTGCTTGCATCGCTGGAGAAATTCCGGAGATGGTTGGGGGTGGTTCATTCAGGTGTTTCATCAACACACCGAACGAGGATTCAGCATCGAATGGAACGACGCCTGCCAGCATTTCGTAAAGGACAACACCCAGAGAATACAGGTCTGTGCGGCGATCCACCCTGTCACCTCGGGCTTGCTCGGGGCTCATGTAAGAAGGGGTTCCCGAGACGGTGCCAGTTGAGGTTTGAATGCTTGAATCGAGCATACGCACCAGCCCGAAATCGGTCAGTACTGGCTCTACATCGTCATCCAGAGTGG
The DNA here is from genome assembly GCF_016702885.1 of Candidatus Villigracilis vicinus. Lineage (NCBI taxonomy): Bacteria > Bacillati > Chloroflexota > Anaerolineae > Anaerolineales > Candidatus Villigracilaceae > Candidatus Villigracilis > Candidatus Villigracilis vicinus. The sequence goes on along the minus strand of NZ_JADJDD010000005.1, from coordinate 140,061 downwards.
CGTTCAGATCCACGCCGCCGCTTTTTGTGCGGAGCAGGATATTGGCTGGCTTGATATCCCTATGGACGAGTTTGCGTTCATGGGCATAATCCAATGCCGAAGCAATGGGAGCGAGCAGTCTGGCGATGGTTTTATGCGGGAGTCTTTCACCGCGATTGTGCAGGGCTTTCAGGTAATTTGCCAGTGATAAGCCGGAGACAAGCTCCATCACGATGCATGGACGTCCATCCACCAAGTCATAATCAAATATTTGAATGATGTTGGGGTGGCTGAGGTTCGCGACCACACGGGCTTCACGATCGAACCGTGCCCGGGATTCGGGATCTTCCTCCACGTGGTCGCGCATGATCTTTACTGCCACATCGCGCTGCAACGTGGAATGCGTTCCGTAATAGACTTCTGCCATGCCTCCGCGTGCAATGAGGTCGCCGATGAGTACCTTGCCGAGGGTCTTGCCGCTCCATGTGGACATGAGGCGGATTATACCCGATGACTTTTTCAGGAACCTTGTCTCAAAAAGGTTGGAAGTGTCTAGTCTCGAGGTGGTACTCAAGAAGTATAGTGTCATTCTGAGCCGCGCTCTTGCTCTTTGCGGCGAAGAATCTCACGCTATCTCAGAGACCCTTCACTTCGTTCAGGGTGACACATCACCTCAGGTTTAGTTACTCTCAAAAGATTTTTTTGCAGGGGGATTTCCCTATAATTTATTATCCCATCGCGATAAAATAACCCGATGAATCCCACTCCTTCAACCCCATTGGAATTGCTCATTGGCAGGCACCTGAGTAAAAATCCATTAACGCTTGCCACCGCTGAATCCTGTACGGGCGGGCTGGTTGCCAGTCGCATCACAGATGTGGCTGGTTCGTCGGCTTACTTTTTGGGCGGCATTGTCGCATATTCATACGAGGCCAAGGCTTCCTTGTTGGGCGTCTCATGGGATACATTAAATGGGAAAGGTGCGGTTTCAAAAGAAACGGTCATTGAAATGGCACAAGGGGCACGTAAGGCATTAGGCGCAGATATTGCCGTCAGCGTGAGTGGCATTGCCGGTCCGGGTGGCGGCACGCCCGATAAACCCGTAGGAACCGTTTGGGTTGGGCTGGCAACTCCGAGCGGGGAAGAGGCGCGGCACTTCGTCTGGGATGGAGACCGGGTTCGCAACAAATATCTTTCAAGCGAAGCCGCGCTGCAATTCATCCTTGATCATTTGGAAGGGAAGCTTGGATGAAGACGGTTGTGATGATCTCTGCCAATGCCGAATGGAGGTCTGTCAAAAAGATATTTCCAGCCCTTGTGCCTCAGCATGGGGCATATGGCGAGACAGCAGAATTAAACCTAAAAGGGTTTAACCTCAAATTATTTCACAGTGGTTGGGGGAAGGTGGCTTCGGCGGGGGCAATGCAATATGTGATCGACCATGAACAGCCCGACCTGATCGTCAACCTTGGCACGTGCGGCGGCTTTGAAGGTGTGATTGATCAGGGGGATGTGGTGCTGGTTGAGAAGACATTTATTTATGACATTGTCGAGTTGATGGGCGACCCCGACGTGATGGAATACTACGCCTCTGCTCTCGACCTGAGTTGGTTGCCAGATCCTTTGCCTTACCCTACCCGGCGGGGAACCCTCGCCTCTGCCGACAGTGACCTTCAACCGGCGCAGATTTCTTACCTCAAATCATTGGGAGCGATCGCAGGCGATTGGGAGACAGGGGCATTGGCATGGGTTGCAAATAAAAACGCCGCGCGTTTGTTGATCTTGCGCGGCGTGAGTGATTTGGTGAATGAGAAGGCGGGGGAAGCGTATGATAACCTGCCGTTATTCCAAGAGCGAACGGACGAAGTGATGCAAACGCTTTTTGATCAACTTCCCGATTGGTTGCAGGGTATAAAAATATAAAGAGGCGGCAATCACTTTCAAAGTGACTGCCGCCTATAGTTTTACTGCGGATTTACCACCCGCCCAATGAACAAAATCTGACCGGTTTCTACATCACGAATAAAGTACAAGAACGGGCGGTCAATGACCAGCAGGTTATCGGGCATCATTGCAGTTGCTCCCTCCATGATGACGGCAGTTGCTGCGGCAGCTTCAGTTCCTTTTTCATCCACTGCTACAAAGGCTTTATGGATAATGTTGCCGATGTATAGATCTTGCTGGTCGGTCATGCCGGAGAAATCAGCTTGGTTTGCATCGAAGGCGAGGGGCATGCCCATGCCTGCCAAAGTTTCTGAAAGGTTGAAGTCGCTTTCGTATTCGAATTTTGGAATGCTTAAGGTCACATCGGCGAGAGTGAGTTTTTTCAGAACTTCGCGGAACATAGTATCTTCCAGCTGGGATTCGATCTCTTCAAAGCGACCTTCATCTGGCACGAGCACGGTCATCACCGCAGACTCGCCCGCATAGGGTAATTCTGCAGCGGTATAACCATCTCCGAGCATGTATGGAATGGTCATCCGCTGTCCCATCATGGGGACCGTGATTTGAGAACCGTCAAGCAGGGTGAAATTTCCATCACGAGTATCATTGGCGTCAAAGGGCGAGAGCCAATCAGCTTTGAAGTAGATCGCATTAACCAGAACCATTTTTGTATCGGTTGTGACCGAATTTTCGGGCAGCAGATCGTTGATTTTATCCTTTGTCTCATCGCTGACCCATTGGTTGATCTCTTTTCGTGAAGGGTCTGGGTTGTTGATGAAGTCCAATAGGTGAATACCGGCACCGTAATTAAGCGAGAGCGTATCCAAAAAATCAGGGAGGAAGGTAAAGGTCTGCTCTGCCCAAACGGAATTGGCAATGCTCAATTGCATGGGTTCCTGGTCTTTATCCAACATAATGGAGGGTTCTTCAAGCGCCAGATCTAATGCATTGAAAGCAGGGTGTGTCTGTTCTTGCGCAGAAAAATTCAAAACATCAGCCATTTGGGATGCGGTTTCAGCGCGGGCACCGGCGTACGTCATGGCTAAGGCGAGGGAGATACTGAACGGAGAAAGAATCAGATTCCCGTCTTCGGAACGAAGCGAATGATATACGTCCAGAGCGAAGGCGTTATTTCCATCCACCTGGGTTTGCATGTCTGATGCGCTTATGGTCGGATTCTTTTCACGCGAGCGGTTCGATTCTGCCAACCCGGCAGTGACGCCGCCTTCGCAAGCAGATATTAAGATCGCAACGAGGGCGAGTACTATGGTTGAACGTTGAATTGCATTCATGGTGTCTCCTTTTCCATGCAGACGATGCCCGCCCGTAATTTGTTTCCATTGTATCCATTTATGTGCGGGTTATAATCGGTTTTCTGCCTCACCCATTTTTCCTATGTCTCTTGAACAATTCGATATCCAAAAACGCAATTACCGTTACGTGCTGATCGATGGCGCAGGTGTCAGCATTGCCAATGTGGCTGCGCCTTTCCTGCCGGTACTGCTGACCCGCCTCGGCGCGACCAATTTTCAAGTGGGGTTATTAACTTCCATGCCCGGTGTGACCGGGTTGATCCTTGCGATCGTTGTTGGGCGTTTCCTGCAAAGCCGCAATGATATTGTGCCATGGTACAGCCTTTCGCGTTTGATGGTGATTGCTTGTTACACATTGACGGGCGTGGTGGCATTTACCATATCGGGTCAATATGCGGTGGCTGCCATTCTTGCCATTTGGGGTTTCGCAACCCTGCCAATGACCGGGCTTGCAGTTGCATTTTCAGTGGTAATGAATGCCGTCGCCGGACCGGAAGGACGTTATGCTTTGTTGAGCCGCCGTTGGGCGGTCTTTGGGTTGACGGGTGTGATCGTGACGTTTTTTATCACGCGTGTCATCGACCTGGTTGAATTTCCAGTGAATTATGGGTTAATGTTCATGGGGCTTTCACTGGGCGGCTTGCTTTCTTATTATTTCTCCCGCAAGATACAAATTCCGCCGCTTTCTACAGGGACTTTGCAAACCCCGCCTGTGCTTGCATCATCCTCCACTGCTGTGGGCGCACCCCGCAGTTATTTCTCCCTTATCCGTAGCGAGCGCGCCTTTCAATCTTTTGCGATCAAAAAATTCGTGTACACCTCAGCGATCGCATTAAGCCAACCCATCCTGCCGTTGTTCTTCGTGCGCGAGGTCAACGCCACAGATTCGCAGATCGGCACCATCAACATGGCAATGACCCTCGTGATGCTTGCCGGATACTTTCTCTGGCCGTGGACCTCGCGCAAATACGGCGGGCGGATCGTGCTTTTGGCTACCACGCTCGGTATGGCGTTCTACCCTGCATTGACCGCAGCAACCCCGCAAGTGAATCTCATTATTCTTTATGCGGGCATTGCCGGGTTATTCCAAGCCGGGTTGGACCTGGTGTTCTTTGATGAATTGATGAAGACAGTCCCGCCGGAATACAGCGCCACCTTTGTTTCGTTTTCTCAGTCCTTGCAATATTTTTCGGCGATCATTGCACCCACGGTCGGCACCTGGCTGGCGGATTCGATTGGCTTGGGCGGTGCGCTGTGGGTGAGCGCCGGTTTAAGAGTCGTGGGATTCATCCTCTTCCTCATACCGGATCGGCGAAAATAGTTCCTTTTTAGCATTTACATGTTAACGGGTTATCAGCCAGGTCATAGTGACTTGCTCGGGGGTAACTGATACTGATTGCAGTTTGGCATTTTCATTTTTGCTGCCAAAGTTTGCAAGCCGGTTGGCAATGGTCTGATTCCAATTATCCACTCGGTTTTGTTCAATGGCAATGCCATCGATCTGAGCCTCGGTGACCGAAGCGGTTAATTCACCATTGACTACACCCAGGTCAAGCCGGAAGCTTAGCATGTCGGTCTTGCTGGCATCGTTCAGGCGTTGGCGTTCTCCCGTCACAGAAACATAACCGGATTGTAAAGAGACAGTCAAACTCTTGACCAGTGGGTCGGCAATGGCAGAAGAAATCACTTCCTGCAACTGGGCTTGTGTTACCGAAGTTTCAACTGTGACCGTGCCATCTTCATTACGTGAGATATTCGCTTTACACGCACTCAACGACAGCAGCAGGATCGCCGCTAAAAAAGAAAGTTTTTTGATGTTCTGTTTCATTTGATAGTTTCTCCAATGGACAAAGTATTATATGGCTTTGTTGATAATCAAATAATAGAATGTAATCTTTTTGTAAAATCGAGCTGCCCTTAATATAAAAAACGCCGCACTTTTGTGCGGCGTCAAATTGATTGTCATGGGTTGCCCGGCGGCGGGAGCACATTCGCGCCTTCCAGAATTTGCATGTCTGCCATGTATTCGGCATGTTCGAAGGCGGTTAGTGCGCCGCCTTCGCCCTCGATCGGGTCTATACTTTCGCTGCCATCTATGTCAATGCCTTCGTGGATCTGAGAAGCAAGCGCAGCCGCAAGGCGGATGTCCGCTTCATTGACCTGCCCTGACTCAAGGATGCGCTTCGCCACATCTCGAAGCTGGGTTGCCCAAACTTCCACATTCCTGCCGCTGACAGCTACGTGTCCGCTATGCAAAATAACGTTTTCAGTGGCATCGCCTGCGCCAGCAGCAAGTTCAGCGTGTGTGATCGTCCCTTCGATGTACCCACCCTGCCCGCCGTTCAACAGCAGACCAAATCCATCGCCGGGGTCATCAACTTTACCGTTCCCATCCCAATCTTTGTGGTCGCTGCTTTCCCTGCCAACAATGAGGTTGATGATCGCTTCAGCATTGGCACGGATGGCTTTCTCGTCATTACTTTCGAAGGCTTGTTCGAGCGCGGAGCCTGCCTCTTGAATTAAACTGCTGGTTTGCACCAAGCCGGTGGTCATTCCGATCTGATTCGGGTTGCTGGGAAAACTAACCAGCAAATGCCGAACGTGGGTCAGGGCTCCTTCTGGAATCCCGGAGGAATACATAATTGTGTCGGATGGGTTGGGGCTGGAATCGGGTTCTGTTTCGAGCGTGATCTTCATACGGTTAAAGCCATCCAACAGGTTGCGGTTTTGCAGGTCGATATAGCTCAGAGTATATTGCCCAGTGCTGTTCTTTTCCAAAATACCAAGGCTGATGATGATCTCATTGCTGTCATCCAGAAGCCAGGCTTCGTATTGGGAGCCGCCTGCCGGGTCTGGCAGGGATGCGCTGATGGTAATCTGGTCCATGTTGCCCTGGAAGCGCAGAATGCCCATGAAATCACCGAACGAGACCGGCGGCGGCGGAACCCCCGGCTCAGTAGTTGCGGGGTTTCCATGTGAGTGGTCAGCAGTCTCTGTCGCAGTGACTTGAGAACCGCTCAACCCTGGCAACAAGGCAACCGCGGATATTCCCAGTGCGCTTGTAAGAATGACACCCAAACAAATGCAAACGAAGATACCAGCACCGATCCATAGGAATAGGTTGCGGCGTGGGGCAGGGGCTTTGGTGGTGGTAGCAGTTGGCGGCGGAGTTTTGAAGCGCAAAGCGTGGATCGTTTCCGCTTCAGCGTGCATACCTACGGCGTTGTAAAAATCGGCTAAAAGTTCGCGTGCGGTTTGGTAACGGTTTTCGGGGAGCTTTTCCAGCGCTTTGTTGATGACCGCCTGGACTTCAGGCGAGATATCTTCAATGGGCGGCGGCGGCTCAGTCATGTGTTTGAGGATGATGCCAAGTGTTGAATCGCCATCAAAGGGGACGCGCCCGGCGAGCATTTCATACAGCACGATGCCGAGCGAATAAGTATCGGACCTATGGTCTACAGACTTCCCCTGCCCCTGCTCCGGTGACATGTAAGCGGGGGTTCCACTTACAACACCCGAGGTAGTGTGATGAGCCGAGTTGGTCATGCGTACCAAGCCAAAGTCTGTGATGATACATTCTGTGTCAGCTGGCAGTGGTTGGTCTACGGCATAGAAATTGGTTTTATTGTTGAGGATGATGTTGGCAGGTTTGATATCACGGTGAACCACTCTTTGAGAATGAGCATAGTCCATGCCTGCTACAAGGGACTTAAGCAATTGCGCTACCTGGGCAAGCGCTAACTTTGCACCGCCTTTATGCATGTCTCGCAAGTACCCTGCCAGTGAGGGTCCGCTTAAATATTCCATCACGATGTAGGGATGATTGTCGTGGGTATCGAAATCAAAAATTTGAACGATGTTCGGGTGACGCAGCGCCGCAACCGCCTTCGCCTCACGTTGGAAGCGGGTGAGCAGGTCGGGGTCCTCTTCGATAAAACTGTGCATCACTTTTATCGCTACGGGGCGCTCAAGTGTTAGATGAGTACCTAAAAAGACCTCAGCCATGCCCCCGCGTGCCAGGTATTTTTCGATGCGGACTTTTCCAACGGTTTGTCCAAGCCATTCTGCCATGCGCGAATTATACAACTGAAACTGGAGCAAATATGTCTGTAATTCGATCGAACATGGATTTGAAATGTGAATTTGAATCGGATGAGCAAAACCGTATTGCAAGATAAAATAACTCCATGAACACTTTTCGCTTCATCCTTAACTGTATATTGCTCCTGTTTCTCACGGCTTGTGCTGCGCCGGTAGCCCCTGCACAAACTTCCACGCCCAAAGCGCCCACCGCTATTCGACAGACTCGTACCCCAACCCTTACTGTTACCCCTGATGCCACACTGGGAAAGATCGAAGGAAACTTATACTGGCAGCCTTCCGGCTCGGAAGGTATCCAGCCTATTCCTGATGTGACCTTGCAGTTGGAGCGTCATTCTGGCGAGTATTTGAAAATGAAGGTTCGCTCTCAGGCAGATGGACACTTCATTTTTTACAATGTTGAACCGGGCGAGTATGGGTTTGGGCTGTATCTCAATTTACAACTTGGTGAGCGCAAGTGTGAAGCGCCTGAATATATCTACAGCCGCGACCTGAAGTGGCTGCACTATTCCACTTGGAGCAAAGTGGATGTTTGGTACGACGTCATCTTTTCCAGCGTGGATCTAACCATAAATTTGGGCGAGACCACAGTTTTAGATTTCACACTGAAATGCCCTTAATTAGGTCCTTTTTTGGATACGGATTACACGGATTTTCCTTGAGAAGACATTGGAAAAATCCATTGAATCCTTGTACTTAACTCAAGTTACCACCTTACATATTTTGGCGTGATGGGTCAAGCGTTTTTTAACGCAAAGTCGCAAAGACGCTAAGATTTAAGTGCTTTTTCTTTGCGTTAATTTTTTTTTCACCTTCTCTATAGGTCGCAACTTGGTTTACTTAATATACTCACCTCATGTGCCCAACCGTGTCGCTCTGAGTGATAGCGAAGGATTTCTGGGGTAATTGTAGCGGTACTTCACTCTGCTCACGTGTGCAGGCAGAGCGATACTGTGTAAGGTAAGGAAACAAGAAGTTTATAGAAGTTACACACCCCCCCCCCCCATTATATCTAGTACCGATTGGGGAAAAGATTTTTACTTTTTTTAGTACTCTCAGTGGATAATAAAAAATAAATGTTTTCCGTATAATGCCCAGCTGTGTTCAAAAAACATCGTGGAGAATATAAATGCAAAACCTTACTCGTAATCTAGTTGGTACCCTGTCAAATCGCATTGGTGGTGTCATTGCGGCGATTGGCGGCGCCATTGTTTTGGCAGGCTGCGGCGCCTTAATGACCTTTGTCCTTGCCCCCGGACAGGCGGTGAAAGCCTCACAGATCGCAAAGATGCCCCAGATGGATGCACAATATGTCAGCGCTGCGGCACCGGGTGCGGATATTCTGATCACCGGTTATTTGACCGGAACTGCCCCCAACTCGAAATTGCCTGAATTCATCGCATATAACCAGGAAGAATGGGATGTGACCCGCTCCACCAATACTGACGGGACGCCCCAGCCGCCTTCCGGATCATGGATGCATGTAGGAACCGTGGTACCGAATTTATCGCTCGATATGAACGGTTCGCCTGTAAATGTCCTTTCCGTCAACAACGCCATGTTCAGCGGTTCTGCCATGCATGAAGAGGTTGTGCGTGCGCCAAGTACTCAAAGCCAGTTTACAGCAGATTATCAGGGGCAACCTCTGCCAGACGGTTCGATGCGCTACACTGGCTTTTTCAATGGCGACCTTGTGACCATCCTCGGCAAGAAATCGTCTGGTGATGGCGTTATCCCTGAGGAACTTTTCTCCGGTGACCGCGTCGCTTTTGAACAACACCAAAAAGATGCCGCCAAGGCTCTGCTCTTTATGGGCATTGCTGCCATGGTCTGCTCACCATTCATAGCGATCAGCGGTGTTTTTGCTGCATTGCTCGGTCGAGGGAAGCGTCTGGCGTAGAAAGTTACCTGTGTCGATTTATCAAAACTCGGATGTCATCACGACATCCGAGTTTTGATTTAATTTCCTAGCCTGCCTCGTTCTACTTCGATCACATCCACTTCCAACTTCTTGAAAAGCGGACCGGGTTGATTCAACTTCGCGCCCGGCTTCAGGTCGCTGGGTTTCCATTGCAACCCTTCAACGGGCTTATATCGCAGAACCTTGTGCGAGCCGATGGCGTCGGTGACTTCTTCGGTGTATTGCTCGCCGAAGAGCGGAGTTTCGTAGGCGAAGAATCCGTGTAAGCGTTCGGAGGTGAAGGGGATGAACGGTGCGAACATCACCTTGAGTGAGTCAATCGCCTTCAATGCGGTGTAGATGGTTTTGGCGGCGCCATCTTTGTCTGTCTTTACGGCACTCCATGGCGCATTAACATCCAGATACTGATTCACGACCGTGGCAAGTTTCATTGTCTCGCTCAAGGCAGAGCGCAGACGCACGGCGTCGAGTTCGGCGCCGACAGTGTTGAAGCCAGCTTCAATGGTGGCGAGCAATTCCAGGTCCGCAGGGCGAAGCGTGTTCACATCCACATTCGGCACAACACCTTCCCAGTGTTTGTAGCAGAACGACAGCACGCGGTTCGCGAGGTTGCCCCACGTCGCCACAAGTTCGTTGTTGTTGCGTGCCACGAACTCTGCCCAATCCCAATCGCTGTCTTTGGCTTCGGGCATATTCGCCGTCAGATAATAGCGGATGGCATCCGGGTCGTAGCGGGTGAGGGCATCACGTCCCCAGACCGCCCAGTTGCGCGAGCCGCTGATCTTTTGCGATTCGAGATTCATGAACTGATTGGCTGGCACATCATACGGCAGGATAAGCGGCGCATTTTGCTCGCCCGCAAAGAACTCCATGAACGCACTGCCCGCGCCCATCAACTCGGCGGGCCACTGCGACGTGTGGAAGAAGATGTTGTCTTTGCCAATGAAGTGGAATTGCTTGGCTGCAGGGTTGATCCACCAATCGCGCCACGCTTCTTTCGCACCCGATAACTGTGCCCACTCAATCGGAGCGGAGAGGTAGCCGATCACGGCTTCGAACCACACGTAGAGCACTTTGGTCTTCCACTGTGGCTCATCGATCGGGACGGGGATACCCCAATCGAGGTCACGGGTGATGGAGCGCGGCTTGAGTCCTTCACTTTCGATCTTGCGCAGTGACTCACCCAGGACTGTATCGCGCATATGGTCTGAGCGCGATTGCAGGAATTTCTTCACTTCGGGTTCAAGCTTAGACAGATCGAGGTACGAATGCTCAGTATCGCGCAGTTCAAGCGCACCGTCACCGGTGGTGGCACGCGGATTGATCAACTTCTCCGGCTCAAGCACGTTACCGCATTTGTCACATTGATCGGATCGCGCGCTTTCATAACCGCAGATGTAACAGGTCCCTTCGACATAGCGGTCAGGCAGGAACTTTTCTGCTTTGGGTGAATACCACTGCTTGCTGAACTGACGGAATAAAAATCCGTTTTTCTGCAAGGCAAGGAACATCGCCTGCGACACCTTGAAGTGATTGTCGCTATGAGTGGTGGTGTACAGGTCGTAGGTGATGCCAATTTGCTGGAACAACTCGATGAAGCCTTCGTGGAAAGACTTATACACTTCTTCGACGGGCTTGCCGAGCTTGTCCGCGCTCATGGTGACGGGCGTGCCATGCGAGTCGGTGCCGGTGATCATCAGCACACGATTCCCTTTGAGACGGTTATAACGGGCAAAGATATCCCCGGGTAAATGGGAACCCGTGATATTGCCCACATGGATCTCGGCATTGGCGTAGGGCCAGGCGACGGCTACTAAAATGGTTTCGGTCATGGTGGAACTCCGTTCCTCGATATTCGGGTTTCGATATTCGAAGATCGAATACCGGTTCTTTTCAAACAAAAAGGCTGCCCGCGAAATGGACAGCCCGTTTTTTCAGGTATGAAAAACTATGCTTTCCACTTGGCGCAGGGGGATATTTCCATTCGCATCATGCGCATGGCCATGGTCATTGGCACCATTGGGAAAGCAGACGTGTATTTCATGGGCGTTATTTTAGGCATGCGCGGGTACTTTGTCAATGGCGGGTTTGGTAAAAATAGGGAATTGCTTCTAAAAACTGCTTTGCCTTTAATCTCCCGGCAAATTGCGGTTTTCAGGCTGCAACAGCGTCCTGGTCGGAGGGCTTTAAAAAGGATTACTTAATTGTAAGAAATTTCTTTTTGCCTGCATGCTATACTACCTTTATTGTTATCGCGTTCCATATTAATGGAGGCATGATGTGGTACAAAAGACGTGCATTGTATATGTATGGCATCGTTGGGGGACTGGCAGGAATTGCAATTCTGGTCATCGGCGTTTTGCTTGAATTTAATAGACATCACCTGCCGTTAACGGTCTGGTCATTCTTATACTTGCATCGCACAGAACCGATGGTTATTTTGCTGGACCTTGCACCATTGGTTCTGGGAGCTATGGCGGCTTTGATAGGCTGGCAAAAAAGTCTTTCGGCATTGATTGTGCAAGCCAAAAAAGAGTGGGAACTCATTTTTGACTCTTTTTCTGACCTGATCTTTGTTGTAAATTCCAACAACATCATTACTCGTTGTAATCATGCGGTAGCAGACCGGCTTAATACGTATTTTGCCAATATTATAAATAAACCCCTTTTAGAGATTTTAGGGGAGGATTTTCAGCATGTGCCGCAATCCGGGATGGCGGAGTTTGAGTGGAAAAAACGCCTGTATGACGTTGTTACATTTCCGGTTCAAGTTCAAAATGCTGAGCCGTTGAATATTGTCATCCTGCATGACATCACAGACCGTAAGGATGCGGAAAATAAGCTTGCCATTGAAAGAAACCTTCTGAGAACTCTCATAGACCACCTGCCTGATCGGATCTATGTAAAGGATATTCAAGGGCGGAAAACGCTTAGTAATCTTGCCGATATGTCAGCATCTGGTGCCAGATCCATACAGGAGCTTATTGGCAAGACTGATTTTGATATGTATCCGTCCGAACTGGCTGAAAAATATTGGACAGACGATAAGGTTGTGATCGATACTCAGGCTCCTCTTATAGACCGGGAGGAACTTGGGTTGGATAAAGATGGGAATCCCGCCTGGGTTATGACCTCAAAAGTCCCAGTGCGGGATGGAGATGGGCGGATGATGGGGCTTGTAGGCATAGGACGGGATATTACCCGGCAAAAAGAGATCGAATTTGAGATCAAACGCCAAAAACAATTTTATGAAATACTCATTTCAAACAGTCCGGTAGCTATTGTTGTTTTGGATAATAACGAGAGGATCACTTCCAGCAACCCGGCATTTGAAAAACTATATGGATATAAAAGCAGTGACATCGAAGGTGTATTTCTTGATACCTTGATCACAACAGATGAGACGCGGGATGAAGCCGAACAATATACTCGTCAGGTGATGGATTCGTCAGTACATGTGTTAAGTAAGCGCCGTCGAAAAGATGGTTCGATGGTGGAAGTGGAAATATTCGGCGTGCCTGTGATCGTGGAGGGAAAAAGGGTCGGTGCTCTGGCGATCTATCATGATGTTTCTGATCTTGTGCATGCCCGTCAGGAAGCTGAACAGGCAAATCGCTCGAAAAGTGAATTCCTTGCAAATATGAGCCATGAGATCCGCACACCCATGAATGGTGTGATCGGAATGTTGGAACTTGCGCTTGATACCCCTCTCACACCGGAACAGCAGGATTATTTGCAAACTTCACTCAAAAGTGCCGAGGCGCTTCTCTCTCTCTTGAATGATATTTTGGATTTTTCGAAGATCGAAGCAGGTAAACTGGACCTGGAGTACATCAACTTCAAACTTCGCAATACGATAGAGGATGTAGGATACACCCTTGCCAAACGTGCTCAAGACAAAGGACTTGAATTGGTTTGCCTGGTGGATCCGGAAATGGCGCATACCCTGAAAGGGGATGCTGGTCGTATACGCCAGATATTGATCAACCTTGTTGGAAATGCCATCAAATTTACCCATCAAGGCGAGATCGTTATCCGTGCCGGACTTTTGGAAGAAACGGAAACGCACGCAAAAATACATTTTTCCGTTCAAGACACTGGCATTGGCATTCCTTACGAAAGGCAGGCGGCTGTTTTTGAACGCTTTACACAGGCGGATGGATCCACCACCAGAAAATATGGTGGTACAGGGTTGGGGCTTGCCATAACCAAACAACTTGTCGAAGTGATGAATGGAACCATCGGTATTCGCAGTGAACCCGGGGTCGGGAGTGATTTCTGGTTCGACATAACCTTTGAAAAAGTGGGCAATGAACCAAATGAGTTTTCACCTGTCCTGGAGCAAGTGGTAGAGTTGCGGTCTGCGCGCATCCTCGGGGTGGATGACAACCAGACGAACCGGTTGGTCCTCTCTAAAATGGTAGAGGGGTTTGGCTGCAGGATCGATGTAGCCTCAAGCGGGGCGCGAGGGATCGAGATGCTTTATCAAGCCATCCGAAGTGGAGATCCATATCATGTAGTCTTGCTTGATATGCAAATGCCTGGCATGGACGGGGAGCAGACGGCACGCGCCATAAAGAGCGATCCGTTGGTGAAGGATGTAAAAGTCGTTATCCTAACTTCCATGGGAAAACGCGGCGATGCAGCGCGGCTTGAAGCATTGGGGTGTTCCGGGTATTTGTTAAAGCCGGTTAAACAACAGATGTTGTATGATGCTTTGCAGGCTATCCTAAACCGGAACGATGAAGAAAATGGAGGGATTGTCACCCGGCATCTTATTTCAGAAAAACGTTCGAATGGTAATCGAATTCTTCTTGCAGAGGATAATTCGATCAACCAAAAGATCGCTGTTGCCATGCTGCAAAAGATCGGCTACTCTGTTGATGTTGTGGAAAACGGCAAACAAGCCATTGAAAAGGCTATCTCCGGTGGATACGGAGCGATCCTTATGGATGTACAAATGCCTGAGATGGACGGACTTGAAGCGTCGAGCCACATTCGCGAATGGGAGTCCAATAGTGAGCAGCATATTCCGATCATTGCCATGACTGCACATGCCATGAAAGGTGACCGCGAAAAATGTATCGATGCAGGCATGGATGATTACATTACCAAACCGATCGAATCCCGCATTCTCTATAATGTAGTGGAACGTTGGCTGGCAGATGCGCCTGCACAAGAAGAACCCGTCGCATCTTTTGATGCTCCTCAATTCGTGATCGATGATATGGATGATGGACTTTTCGGTGAAGAGCCTACTCCCGCCTCAACCCAGACTAATGAGCCTGTTTCTCCATCCCGAACATTCATTCCCCCTGAAATTCCTGTAAACCTGGATGCCGCACTTTCTTATTTCGACGGTGATAAAGAATTCATGCTCGAGATGTGCAGGGTTTTTAAGAACCATTTACCGGTACGGATCGAAGAGATTCAGTCCGCATATAAAGATGGGGATATTAACCGCATGCACCGTCACGTACACACTCTCAAGGGCAATGCTTTAAACTTCAATGCCGACTATTTGGCTGAACTCGCCGCTCACTTGGAAGAAATGTGCAAGCATGAGAAGATCACTGAAGCACCCGCATTCATTCAGGAAATAGAAGCAGAATCCATTCGTGTTCGAGATTATCTTGAGCGAACCATTAAATAACCGGAGGCAAAATGATACGCATATTGTTTATTGACGACGAGCCCAGTAATCATCAATTGGTTGCAAAGGCACTTGAAACAATGGATTGTCAGATCAGCTATGCGGAGGATGGGACCAGCGGTATTTCACGTGCTCGTACCTTGAGGCCGGATGTGATCATTACCGATGTGATCATGCCGGATATCACTGGTTATGAAGTGACACATCAACTTCGGCGAGATCCGCAATTCAGTACCACGCCCATCATTGTACTTACTGCTCAATCCGGATTGCAGGATAAGCTGCGCGCATTCGAGGTGGGTGCGGATGATTATTTGAGCAAGCCCTTTGAACCGGCAGAACTGGTTGCCAGGATCACGTCATTAGTTCGCCGGGCTGAGATGGCGCAATCCGCTGCTCCCTCAAAAGATCCTGCACATATGGCGCAAGTCATTGCTGTCCATAGTTTACGAGGCGGAATAGGGTGTTCCACCCTTGCCGTTAACCTTGGGCTTTCCCTTGCCAATCTTTGGTCAAATACCATTCTGTTGGACCTGTCCATGTCTGCCGGGCAGGTAGCGTTGATGCTCAACCAGAACCTTCGCCGGACCTGGGCAGATATTGCCCGTTATAAGACCGGTGAACTGGATATGGAAATATTGCGCAGCATCGTCAGCACCAATGAGACTGGACTATCTTTTATTGCTGCGCCTACATTTCCTGGCGAGGCTGATTTTCTCAGCGGCGAAACACTCACTTGGACAATATCCATCCTCAAAGAACATTATCAATACATTGTCTTTGATCTTCCTCATGATTTCAGTGAACTCTCCTTAAGCGCACTGGATGCATCGGATCTATTGCTGCTTGTAGCGGCGCCGGATATGGCGTCGGTGAGAGCGAGTGCCGCTGCCATTGATACTTACAAAAAACTGGGCTATCCTAAGGAAAAGATCAGACCCGTCTTGAATGCGACCTTCCCGCGCTCAAGTCTTGCAAAGGAAAAGGTTGAAACAGCCCTGGGAATGAACTTTGCCGTATCCATTCCGTATATTGTCGATACCGTTTTGGAAGCAATTAACCTCGGACGCCCTCTGGTGTTGGACAAACCCAAAGAGAATATTTCAGCCTTGCTCGAAGATTTTGCTTTTCACCTTAGCAAGCCTGAACATAAAAAATCCAAGCCTGAAAATCCCACTGAGACCTGGAAACGGGTATATAAGCGATATCAAGATAGGAAAAAGTAAATTCAAAATCGAACGGGCTGGACATAAAAGTCCAGCCCGTTTTTTAGATATAAAAACTAACGAATTTTCCATTGTTATCATGCGCTAGGACAAAGTCATTGGTCTCATTGTTAAAGCAGAAGTGTATTTCACGATGTTAATTTAGGCATGCGCGGATGCTTTGTCAATAGTGGATTTCGGTTTCATATGTTGAGCGATAAAAAGAAATGCCAGCACCAAAATCGTCGTACCGAGACTCCACAAGTCTTTTTCGGTAAAGGCTTGTTGAACGAGCGCAAAGATCGAAACAAGATCTAGCAAGATTAGAAATACAAATGCGAGCAAAATACTGCGCTGTTTTTGGACGAGCGTACCCATGATCCAAACAATTGGGATGATGTACGGAAGCTGGTCGTACGCCCAAAGATAGATCGTACTCACAAACCCAACCGGGATGATGAGGTTCATCGCCTTCCATGCCGACCATTGGGCTTGATTCTTCCAAAGTAGCAGACTCGCCCCACCGAGCAGACTCACACTCAAAGCCCCGCCCAGCAAATTTGAGCATGGAGAAGCCCCATTACAGCCGAGATAAGCAAACGCCCAAACGTTGGAATGAACTCCGAGAGTCCGATCCATTACGGCGTTGCTTGCGCCGATAAATTTTTGAATCCAATGTGGGTCTTGAATCAAGCCGGTTATGAGAATGATGAGTCCGCCAATAAAGATGCCTTTAATAGCTTTCCAGTCACGCCGCGCCAGAAACCAGACGCCAGCAAGTAAAAGGATGGTGAAGCCCTGTGGCGGCTTAAGCATGGTAAAGGCGAGGACAATGCCAGCCCATAAGGATTTATCTTTTTCAAGCAAGAGAATGGCTGCCAACAAAATCATCACCGGCAGAATACTAATCGTCCCTGCATGCGTAGTGAGATAAAGCGGACTCCAAAACAGTAGGAAAAAAAATATTGGCAGGAGTAAGTTTTGCTGTGCCTTCTCCCGCCAGTGACTTAAAAGAAGATAGATCGTTAGTGCAACAAGCAAAAGTGAAATAACCTGCCAGATTGTATAGGCTGTCTTCATCGAAAAGAAGCCCAACGGAATACAGAACAAAGTCAACGGTAATGGATAAGGGAAGATACGGTTGGGGCGCCAGTCGATGCCGTTGGCATCGTGCCCGGCAAGGTATTGAGTTTCGTCGTACGGATTTTCACCGTCCAGAATCATGCGTCCTGCCAGCCAGAAAAAAGAGAAGTTCGAGTTGGGTACATCCAACTTCTGAACGAGCTGAACACGCGCAGAGATCATAACGCCAAGCATGACAAGGCTGATAAAAATACGGAGGGGTTTTGGAATGGAAAATTTCATGAGGTTGAAAAACCACCCGCGTGAGCAGGTGGCGTGTATTTTTTTACTTTAACAAGTCCTTCAACTTTGCAAAAGGTGAATCCGGTTCTTCCGGTCCGTGACCACAGTCTTTTTCGTTGAGATTTTGTCCGCATTCGAAGCATAGACCCTGACAATCTGGTTTGCAGATGGGGTTGATGGGGATTTCCAAGAGGGCAAACTCCCGCAAAAGTTCTTCCACATCGAGGTGGGCGTCATCGGGCAGGAGCAGACCTGATTCGGTGATGGAGCGTTGGTCGAAGGCGTAGAGTTCGGTAAATTCCCAATTGAGATTCAGGACAACATCGCTAAGACAGCGCGCACAGATAACGGTAGTCTCTGCCGAGAAATTCCCTTGGGCGATCAGTCCTTGCGGCGTTTTGCCAACATTGACATTGCCCTGGAGATTGCGTAGTTCGATCTCACCTTCGAGGGTTACTTTTTCAAGGTCGAAGGGGAAATCGTGGTTATAACCAACTTCTTCATGAATGATGAAGCCGACGTTGAAGCGAAAGGGTTTTCTTGGGTTAGGCATAATGGTAATGATAAAAGGTGAATGTAGAATGATAAATGAAAAATAAAGCCATCAGTGTTTAAATATTTTGGCTATATTTTTCTATCGACAATATATTTTGCCAGGTTTTCCAACGCATCGCGTTCGGGACAGGGTTCAAGGGTTTCGAGGCGGGCGAGGGCACGGTCTACATGCTGTTCGGCTTCGACCATGGCTTTTTTGGTGCAGCTGCTCGAACGGATCTTTTCTACAAGGCGGGTCATATTCTCATTGTTAGTCCAGCCGCCATTCGGGAGGGAGAGCACATCGAGGTCGTCGGGGTTGATCTCAGCAAAGTAAATGGCTGGCAGAGTTACCAGACCAATGAGCAGGTCTGAGCCGAGCGGTTTGCCGACGGCATTCTGGTCGCCGTTGAAGTCGAGGATGTCATCCACGATCTGGAATGCCATACCGATCTGATAGCCGAAGTCGCGCATGGCTTCGATGGTGTCCTCGCTGGCAGGGCTGACCATCGCCGCCGCGCGTGAGGTCATCTCGAATAGGGAGGCGGTTTTGGCGTATATACGTTTGTAATAATTATCGCGGCTGATGAGCCCGCGTGATGTGAACATTTGGGTCAGTTCACCGTTGACAATGGTCGCCAGCGTTTCGGAGAACAATTTCATCAAGGGCAGGTAATCTGTATCGGCAGCAAGTTTGGCGGCGCGCGCAAAAAGGAAGTCGCCGGTCAAGACGGTGGCAGGCGGAGACCAACGCGCGTTAAGGGTTGGCGTGCCTCGGCGCAATAGAGAACCGTCGATCAGGTCATCGTGAACCAATGTTGCGGTATGTAATAGTTCCACTGCCGCCCCAAGGTTAACGAGCTTCTCCAGCGGCGCTCCCAGCATGTTTCCAACCAGCAGGCTGAGGGTTGGGCGGACGCGTTTTCCTCCGGCTGCGAGCAAATGCTCCAGTGCAGCGCGCAGGTCGGGGTGATGCTCATCCGCCTGTTCGCGCATGCGTTCTTCAACAAGTTTGATCTCTTCTGTTACGGGTGAAAGAAAGGTTACCGTGCTCAAATTAGTCTCCCCATGTGAAGAGCCGCGCCGCATTGGCAGAGGTAATTTCGGCGATCTCCACAGGGCTTTTAGAATGGATTTCTGCTATTTTATCAGCAATGTGACGAACAAAGGCGGGTTCGTTCCTTTTGCCACGAACTGGAACTGGGGCAAGAAACGGCGAGTCAGTTTCGATAAGCAGCCGATGTAGCGGCAGATTCTTTATCATTTCGCGATGGGTTTCGTTTTTCGTGTAGGTAACGGGTCCTGTGACACCAAGGCAAAACCCAAGTTTGATGGCTTTGGCAGCAAGGTCTATATTCCCATTGAAGGAATGCAGGACGCCGGGAGCCAGCCCAAGCGGGTGATTGAGATATAGCCATTTATTGAACCAGTATTCCATCATCTCGAATAGATCATCGAAGACGGGACCTTCCGTGGCATCATTTAACTCTCGCAGGTGGATGACCAGCGGTTTGTTCAACGCATCCGCGATCTGGACTTGAGAGTTGAATACGGTTTTCTGATGCTTTTGCTTCTCTGATTCCTTGACCCAATAATAGTCCAAGCCGATCTCACCGATGGCAATGACCTTTTCATGTTCAGCGAGTTTGTAAAGCTCGTCAAAATTATCCTGAGAAAGAGTTTCTGCATCCGTCGGGTGAACACCAACCGCAGCATAGACCTGCGGATATTTTTCAGCGAGTTCGATGGCTTGTTTGCTGGTCTCAATGGTCGTGCCGGGGACGAGCATTTTAGTTACGCCTGCTTCGATGGCGCGTTGAATGACGGCTTCGCGGTCTTCATCGAATTTATGCCAGTAAAGATGGCAGTGTGTGTCGGTTAATTGCATGGTTTGGCGATTATATCAGCCGGATTTTCGAGACGATTATTAAATGGACGAATTTTACAGAGAAAGTGAGATATTCATGACATTTATCCATGCGTTGCTTTTGTTTTGTCATGTTGCCCTGGACCCTTTGCCCGATTTGACCAATGGGTCTAATCCTTGTATAGTTATAAACACCTCATGCTCAGGAAACCATAATGAAAAAAGTGATCCGTGTTCTATTTGTGTTCGTTCTATTGGCAGCTATAACTGCCAAACCTGTCCGGGCGGATGTTGCCCCGCCGGAAACTGTTCCTGGTTCCAATGTGAACCCAGAGTCAGAATCTACTCAGGTGCGCATGGTGGCAGAAACGGTCATATTGACGGTTTCTGAAGACCCAGCCAATGCCGATCATTCCACAGCAGAGACCCGTGCTGTCTTCACCATGCGCAACCTTGGCACAGAACCTGAAACGATGGATGTCCGTTTTCCACTTTCATTTTTCAATGGCAATTCAGATGGTTTTGGGAGATTCCCTGAAATCGAAGGTATTGATGTCAGGGTGGATGGGAAGCGTGTGGCAACCCGCAATGAAGTCCAGCCCTTTCTGGAAGGTGCTTTTTCCTTTCGGGAGCGTGAAGATATCCCATGGTCCATCTTTGAAGTGACCTTTCCACCCGATCAGGATGTTGTTATCGAAGTTGTGTATACCGTGCAAGGCTTTGGATACTATCCGTATGATGTTTTTAAATATGTACTTGAAACTGGTGCCGGATGGAACGGCACCATCGGCAGCGCCGAAATCGTTCTGCGCCTTCCGTATGAAGCAAGCGAACAAAACGTCTGGGTTGAAGATGTGATTGGTTACAGCCCGCCCACTCCTGGTGGTGTTTTCAGCGGCAATGAAGTTCGCTGGAAGTTTGAAGAATTGGAACCAACCTTCGAGAACAACCTGGAGTTCGTCATCGTGACTCCGTCTCTTTGGCAAAAAGTGCTCACCGAAGATGCGAATATTACCCGTAACCGCAACGATGGTGAAGCCTGGGGCAGGTTGGGTAAGGCTTATAAAGAGATCATCATGATGTCTCATGGAAATCTTCGCAGCGATCCTGTCGGTCAGGGTATGTTTGAATTAAGCCGCAGCGCCTACGAGACCTGCCTTGGCATTTTGCCCGAAGATCCGCTTTGGATGTATGGATATGCCGAGCTTTTGTGGTCGCATTATTATTTTGACATTTATGCACTTGGTAAACCCGATACACAAAATATTCTGCCAACCCTATTAATGCGGCTGCAAACCGCCCTCAGTATTGACCCAAACCTGCAACAGGCAAAGGATCTGCTGAATGAAATTTACTATGCCATGCCGGATGCCGTTTCAGTTGAAGGTGATACTTATGTTTATCTCGGCTTGACGGCTACGCCGGTTCCTCCCACGCCATGGAGTGCGGAAGCAACTCCTACCATTCCCTCCACCGTGGTTCTGCCAACTTCCACATTTACCATGGGTGTAAATACTCCAGAGCCCACGCCGGTTCCTTCAACCAACCCACTATGTGGAGGTGCTTTTCTTTTGCCTGCATTATTTGGATTAGTGATCATGAATAAAAAACGTAAATAAAAAAAGAGGAGACAGTCACTTTAAAGACTGTCTCCTCTTTTTATTAATTCACAATTTACTTAATCCCTGCCACTTTCAATCCATCCTGCAAAATCGCTTGCACCTTATCGGCATGGCGCGTCTCGCAGTACACACGCAAAATCGGCTCCGTACCCGAGAAGCGGATGAGCATCCAGCCGCCATCTTCCATTTTGAATTGGAAGCCGTCCACGGTGATGACTTCGGTTACTTTAAGTCCACCCAAGGTGGCTGGATAGTTATCACGGATGATCTTCTTGCGTGATTCATGGTCACCGCTGAAGGGACTATCCACACGGTCGTAGAAGTATTCGCCGCCCACTTTCGCGAACAGGTCTTTTAACAACTCAGTCGGTTTCTTGCCGGTTTTGACCATGAAATCGAGCATATACAAACCAGCCAAAATGCCATCACGTTCGGGTACATTCCCACGGAAGGCATAACCGCCAGATTCCTCGCCGCCGATGAGCGCGTTGGTCTCGGTCATCTTCGGGGCAACATACTTGAAGCCCACACCTGTCTCATGGACAGGCACGCCGTAAATCTCGCCGAGTTTGTTCAGCATACCGGTTGTTGAAAGCGTTTTTACAATGTCGCCGCGTTCGCCGCGTACTTCAAGCAGGTAATACGCAAGTAAAGCATATACGCGCAGTTGGTTGATGAATTCACCGTTCTCGTCACCGATACCGCAGCGATCCGCATCACCATCGGTGATGAGCAGCACATCGGCTTTGTTGGTCACAGTCGCTTTCAGCCCGACATCAATGTTCGGACGGATAGGTTCCGGGCGCTTCATTTCAGGGAAGGATGGATTGCGTTCGTTGTGGATTTCGATGATCTTGGTCTTGCCGCCGCCAAGCAGTCGGGTGAACCAACCTGCGCCATTACCCCACATCGCATCCACCACCACGGTCAGACCGGCGTCCTTGATGGGTTGCAAGTCAATGAGTCCGTCACGGGTGAGGTGCTCAATGTACGGAGTCGCTGCATCGAACTTGACGATCTCGCCAGCCGCTTCGGCTTCTTTGTAATTTTTGACTTTTACATCTTTGACATCATCGGGAATGCCAGCCTCGATCTGGGTCAAGCCTTCCGGGTCAATGGCACCGCCCGTCTCATTGCGGACTTTGAAGCCGTTGTCGGTGGGGGGGTTGTGACTGGCGGTAATGTTCACCGCGCCTGCGGCTTTTTTGTCCACCACCGCATAAGCAATGACCGGGGTGGGAGTTGCTTCCTGGGTAAGATAAACTTTCAAGCCATTGCCTGCCAGCACTTCGGCAACCGCCGCTGCGAAATTCTCCGAGTGGAAGCGTTTGTCATGCCCCACCACGACCCACTGTCCTTTTTTGCCTTGTGAGAGCATATAAGAAGCAAAGCCTTGTGCGCAACGACGCAGGTTTTCGAATGTGTAATCTTCTGCAATGACACCGCGCCAACCGTCTGTGCCGAACTTGATTTTTTGTACCATGAGTCTTCTCCTGGAATTTAATAACTTTCGGGATTATACCCGTCACGGACGTAAATATCACCAGCTTTTTTACTTTAACCCCAATAGCTTACTGGCAGAATTCAAGAAATTGAGCATGAAAGCTGTTCCGCTTTCGGGGGATGCCAACAGAATGCCCATCGTCACATTTACCAGAGCAAGAGCGCTCACAAGGCTTGATATGCCGCTGGTCATGAAGCGTTTCTCTTTCCATGCTTCATACTCCAACCCCAGCGAAACTGCGATCGCGATCAACGTGGAAGGCAGGAAATCCAGAGTGTAACGCAGGGTGATGAAGTAGAACGTGAAGATGAAAATTGCAGAAACCATCGCTGCGCCAGTGTACATGACAAGGACCTTGTTGTAGTGGGTGTTCTCTTTCATTCGAAACACCAAACGATAGAGCGGTAGAAATATGAGGACGATAAAGGGCGCAATATAAAGCAAGCCCGAGAGCCTGTCATTTGAAGCTGTGTATTCCACCATTGAAAGAAAAGGATACCGGCTTTGAAAATTGACCGGATGCAGAAAATAGACTCGCAGATTCTCGGCAATATATTGCAAGCCGAACGACCCTTTAAATTGGGTGTAGTCCACATTGGCGAGTTGGTAGCGAATGCCAAACTCAAAGATGGAACCGAAGCGAGCCCAGTTGTACCAGGCGAGGGCAGCGCCCCCTGCCAGAAGTGGAAGCACAGCCGCGATTAAAGGTTTGAGCCGGGCTTGCGTCGTGAAAAGCATTGGCAGGCACATTATAAGTGCGGCGATCGCTACGGCAGGCAGGATGGTCACTCTCGCGCCTATGGCAAATGCCCAATGCAGGGCAGCCAGCGCGAACTTCCATGGAATGGGAGAAGCGTCCATCAATGACATGGACGCCCAATAGCACCCTCCAATGAAAAAGAATTGACATGCAAAAATAGCGGCTTCGTACACTTCGCCCCTGCCCAACATGGTTGTCATGGGAACCGAAAAACCAAGCACCAAGAGAAGGATTGCCAACATCCAAACTGGTGCAGATTTCAACCGCTTCCACAGCGTGGTGACAGTTACTGCGGTGTAGAGGAATAACCCGAAAGCAAAGACCAAAGTCAGATGGAAGTCTTCGATATTCGCGAGGAAGTCATCGCTAAATGGCAAAAGGAGGAATGCTGGAGTGGGACCCCAGTAAATATAGAACCTGCCTTTGTACAAGGTCACATCCCACGGAAAATCTTCGATGTCCATCTGTTTGCGAAGGGCGGTGTCGTATGGATTTTCCATTGCCAGTAATGCAGGTGAAGGGGTTTCGGGTAAATATAAATTTCCGCTCCGAAAGCCTTTGGCAAGTTCGCTGTAATAGTTGTAGATCTTATCGGAGTCGCTTTTATCTCTCAATAACCAGTTATATCCAAAAGCAGTTAAGACAGCAATAAATGCAAACACGATACCTATTGCAACATCACGATTGGCAGAGTGAAGGAGGTCTCTGACCTTTATCTGTAATTTTTGCAGCTGAGCTCTAAATATTAACAGCATCAGACCAAACAAAAATATAACGAGACCCACTTTCAGGAGGAGGGTTCGCCCGCCGCCCCAACCGGTATCATTATCAATGCCCAATTGATTGGCGAAGATCGCCATCAGCGTGATCATGCCCCCAAAGATCAGGAATATATATTTCAAGGAATCTCTCAATGCGTTGGGTTAAGGTGTTGGTGTGGCAGAGTTGACCGGGGGAGGGAGAGGTGTTGGCGTAGAGCTTCCAACTGTTGCCGGTGTGGCGGTAGATGATTCGACTGGGGCAGGGGTTGGCGTTGATGTACCTGTTGCGGTTGCTGTGGCAGTGGAGGCAGGTGCATTGCCTGAGATCAGGATCTGCCATGCAATTTCCAGGTCGCCCGATGCAACCACAGGGAATTCCGGCAAATTGCTGAGAGCCAGGTCTAGCCGTTCGAGAGCTTTTGCCAGAACCACATCTTCTTTCTCTGTTTGCAGTTCAACGAGCAGATCACGCGCGGTTTCCACATCCGTTTTTGCGAGCCCAAAGTTGCTTTGTGCCAGATACAGCCGCGCACGGGCAAGGATATCGAGTGCGCGGGCAAACATCATTTCATGTTTCAGTTCGAGCAGAACCGCGTCGTTATTTTCCTGCATTTGGGTTTCAAGTGCGGCTTGCATCTCTTCCAACTTCGCGATCGACTCTGTATGTGCTTCGATCGAACCTTCAAGTGCGGTCACACGCGAGTTCATTTCGTCGAGCTGGGCTTGCAGTGTGGCGATCTCTGTTTCCATTTTTTCGATCTGCGCGGTATTCTTTTCCACCGGCGCAATGAACGTGTTTTGCATGTAGGGCAGTCCGTAATAGAACATGGCGCCGACTGCCGTGAATAAAATTGCCAGCATGATCAACCGCAGCAAGGCGATCATAAAGGCTTTGAATGCCCGCCCCAACCGCTTGAGGAGTGAGTCCTGCCCTTGATCTGCATCTTGTGCAGGCGGAGTCCTCTCTATCACTGCGGGCATCGCCTCCTGCTCCACCGGAACCATGGCGCTGCTTTCTGAGACGTTTTCCTGCGCCTTGGCAAAGGACTCCAATTTCGCGAGCAGAGATTTGCCCATACCTTTGACCTTCAAGCAATCTTCCGGCGCATCGAACGGACGCGCCGAAATGAGATTCCCTGCAAGTTGGCGGGTTACACCCGGAACTTGCGTCAGTGTGTTGAGGTCTGCAGTATTGAGAAATTCTAGAAAGCGGCTCATGGGATCTCCTGTGAGGTCATTGTACAACAAAAGGCATCGGTGAGATTCGGGTTCAAGGCTCAGGAAACAAGCCAGGGTGGGGAAAGAGACGGGCAAACCTGTTATTTGAACAGCCCGTTAAAGATCCATGTCAGACGTTGGACGAAGTCGGGGTTTAAGATGCGGAATGATTCAAGGTTGCCGGAATATGAAATGACCAGGCTGACAGTAATAGTATGGAGCAGGAACAAAGTCGCAATAATGATAAAAGCTTTTTTATTTTTGATGATTTCAAAACCGTGCCAGAAGCCGACGACGGTTAGCAACACAAGGCTGGGGAGGGCATCCAACAGATAGCGCATGGCAACGAAGAAAAATGCTTGCAGTGTGAAAAATACAGCGACAAAGGCAAGGGTGATGGATGCCGTGACCCAGCGTAACTCCTGCCGTGGTTTGATGAATGCCAGCAAGGCAAACAATATAAATGGACTACTGATAAATAACCCCGTAATGTTCTCGGTGAAGGTCAGGTACATTTTGGGTTTGTAATTTGTCAGCCATTCGGGACCTGCCCAGCGTGTGGGAAAGATGCGGGGAAAGACCTCGCGCTGTTCGAGCGGATTGAAAAGAGTCTTGTATAAATTCGGCGGGATGTACTCAACAGCGAAGGTTTGATCCATCTTTTCGTACAGGTTGTAGCTGGTGAGTTGATAGCTATAACCGAATTCTGTAAAAGAACCGAAGCGGGCGTAGTTGTACCCGGCATAGGCGGCGCCGCCCATTGCAATTGGGATTGCGAATGCCAGTAAAACAGGCAGCATGCGCTGGCGTTGAGTCTGAAATGCCCAGATCAGTATAACGATCGAAACCAGCCCGACCGCAGGCAGGATGGTCGTGCGTGAGCCGATCGAGAGAACGAAGAACGCCCCGGAAAGTGTCAGGCGTGGAAGGCTGGGTTGCGCAAAGGCGGGCAGTAGAAAATAAAAACCGCCCACCAGAAAAAATTGCGCGGCAATGATGGCGGCTTCATAGACGCGCCCTTCGACGAGCACATACGGCATTGGGTTGACCAGTCCGGCAAAGGCAACTGCTGCAAGCACTGCCCAATGAGGTATGTGTGGGAAGTGTCTTCGCCAAAGCTCGAGGATGGTCAGGTTAAGGAAGAGGAGTGTGCCGACTAGAAATAGCAGCCCAAGGAGTTTATCGCCGACATCCGGCTTATGGAAAAGTTTGACTACTGTTAGCACAAGCGCAGGGGTGGGTCCCCAATAGAGGTAGTATTTTCCGTTATAGAGTGTGGCATCCCATAGCACAGGAATACCGATGCGGTTTTCAGGTTCGTACAGGCTGGTGTCTGTGAATGCAAGCAAGGCGGGGTCAGGTTGAATGTCTAATTCCAACTGACCTTTGGCGAAGGCATTGGCTTGCAGGTCAAAGTAGTTGGTCTCGCTGGGCATGGACTTTAGCATTCCGGTGGTGGCGAACCACAGGTAGATGAATACCATGCCAGCATTCAGGATCATGAGGGCAACGTAGAAGCGCCCATCTGCCGAATGGAGGATTTTGCCGATGAAATTATCTTCGCGGTAGAAGAGGGTTGTCACCAGCAAGAACGCGCCAATGAGTAAGATCGCCGACCGACGTACCCCCCAGGAAGGGAAACTTTCCAACCCCAATTGATTTGCAAATATCATCAGAAGAACGGCGGCAGTGCCAACAAGCCCGCCTGTGATTCTCAGCCAGTGAGTACGCATAGGTTGATTTTATCATTCTCGAATGTGAGGCGCGGCGTCGCCTTTGTTTGCTATAATCCCAGCCATGATCTATCTTGATTATGCCGCCACCACTCCTGTTGACGAACGTGTGCTCGCGAAGATGATGCCTTATTTCCGCGAGGCGTTCGGGAATCCGTCCTCCATTCATCGCTTTGGTCAGAAAGCCGAATCCGCAGTGGACGAAGCGCGGGAGAAGGTTGCTGCAGTGTTGGGCTGCCGCCCGGATGAGATCGTTTTCACCTCCGGCGGCTCTGAAGCGGATAACCTTGCTTTGCGCGGGGCTATGCTGGCACGCAAAGAGTCCAGTAAGTGGGTGCTGACTGCCAGGACGGAGCATCCTGCCGTGAGTAAGACGGCGATCCAGCTCGAAAAGGAATATGGTTTCCTGCTCGAATGGCTGGATGTGAACGAGTACGGTGCCGTCACAGTTGAGGCGCTGGCGAAAGCGGTTTGCAACAACACGACCATGGCGTCGGTGATGTATGCCAATAACGAAATCGGTACCATCAACCCGATCGCGGATCTTGCCGAAGTGGCAAAGACAAATCACATCCTGATGCATACCGATGCAGTACAAGCTGCAGCATACCTTGATGTGAACGTTTCAACACTTGGCGTAGACTTAATGTCGCTTGGCGGGCATAAATTCTACGGACCTAAAGGGGTGGGGGCGTTGTACGTTCGTAAAGGCACGAATGTGTTGCCTCACCTCACGGGTGGAAGCCAGGAGTTCAGCTTGCGTGCCGGGACGCACAACGTGCCATATATTGTTGGCTTTGCTGAAGCGTTGCAGCTTGCTGCACAGGAACGGGAAGCACGCATTGCGCATGTCAAACCGATGCGAGATCATATTATCGGTACAGTCCTTGAAACCATCTCCGATTCGCGGCTGACAGGGCACCCTGAACAGCGTCTGCCTAACCATGCTTCGTTTGTGTTCAAAGATGTCGATGGCAACCTGCTCTTGCAGTTGCTTGATGCGGCAGGCTTTGCCTGTTCTTCCGGCTCTGCCTGCAAGACCGGCAACCCCGAACCCAGTGACGTTGTGAAAGCCCTCGGGTATTCCGACGACTGGGCATTAGGTTCATTACGCATCACCCTCGGGGCGGGGATAACTCCGGAACATGTCGATTCATTCTTGAAGACCTTACCCTCATTAGTTTCAAGAGCCAGAACCTTGAATCACTAGTGACCATTCAATCAACCTTTGAAAACTAAAATCATCACCCTCGAGTCTCACGATGACCTCATCTCTGTCCGCGATAAATTGTCGTGGGCAAAGACGCCGCGCATTTTGTTGGTGTGGCCCAAATATGAAAAAGTGACCCTGCGTTTGCTGGATTTAAAAGTCTTGCAGCGCCACGCGGATTCACTTGGGGCGCAATTGGGGCTTGTTACCAGAAGGATGAAAGTGCGGCGCGATGCGGAATCGTTGGGCATTCCGGTCTTTTCCACCACCGCCTCGGCTCAGAAGGATGTTTGGGCTGAAGCAGCGCCCAGAACCCAGCGCACCCCGCCGCCCCCGCGCCGCGACCTGCGCTCTGTCCGTGACGAGATTTACCTTAAAGAAAGCCCCTGGCGCACATCCCTTTTGGGGCGGGTGCTCACATTTACAGCGGGGGTTATGGCTGTTTTGGTCATGGCAGGCTTGTTCATCCCGCGTGCGGCGGTGGTTTTGAATCCTGAAGCGCAAGCTGTTTCCATCGTCATCCCTGTTAATGCGAATCCGGCAACCACTGCAGTGTCGTTGAGCGGTGAGATCCCTGCGCAGGAGATGTCCATCGTCGTGAATGATGAGCAGACTGTGACGATATCCAGCCGGGTTCCCATTCCCAAAACGAAAGCGACCGGTGTGGTGCAATTCACGAATTTAGGTTCAGATGAACTCCTCATTCCGGCAGGGACGCTGGTTGCCACCAATACACTCATCCGCTTTATGACCTTGAATGATACGCGCCTGCCAGCGGGCGTGGATGAGATCGTTGAAGTTAAAGTGGAGGCGGTTGAGATGGGGGCGAAGGGCAACGTCCGCGCGGGTGAGGTGAGTGTGATCGAGAACGCATTGGGGCTTTCTGCCAAAGTGAGCAACCCAGACCCCATGATCGGCGGCAGCGACGAAGATGTGATCGGCGCTACCGAAGAAGACCGCATCACACTGCGAGACAAAGTGATGATCGCGCTTTACGAAAAAGCCCGTGGACAGTTCCAATCTAACATTGGGGCAGATGACCTGCTGATCGCGGATACCTTGTTCATGAAAGAGATCAAACGCGAAGAATTTTCTCCATCTGCGGGGCAGGCAGGCGCTGAGCTGGTATTTTCCGTTGAAGCGGAGTTTACAGCGCGGTATGTTTTGGCGGAAAACCTCAAAGCCTTGGCTGTTTCGTCGGTCACGGCGTCCATTCCGCAGGGATTTTCTCCATCGGGCGAAATGACCTTTAGTCCGTTGGAAGCGCCCATCACAGATGCTTCGGGGATTACCCGTTTTCCATTACAAGCTACACAAGCCACTTTACGCAACATCGACAAGTTACAACTCTATAACCTCATTCGCGGGCGTACTGCGCAAAGCGCCGCCGCTGCTGTAAAAGATACCCTGTCCTTGCAAAATGAGCCGCAGGTAACGGTGACTCCATCCTGGTGGCCCTGGCTGCCGTTGATCCCTTTCAATATTTCAGTGGAAGTTAAGTAGACGATATGATATCGTCATGAATCACTATGAGAATTCTTGCAGTTGACCACGGTGAAAAACGCATCGGTCTTGCCTTGAGTGACCCGACTGCTACGATTGCCAGCCCGTTGAAAGTTATTCAGCATGTATCACGTATGATCGATGCCGCCCAAGTAGCGGATATTGCCGCACAGAACGAAGTCGGTTTGATCGTCGTTGGGCAGTCCTATGATGAAGACGGCAACCCCAACCCGGCTGGGCGCCGGGCCGGGCGTTTTGCCGATGAACTTCGCAATCAGACAAATATCCCCATCGAAATGTGGGATGAATCCCACAGCACTCAGATCGCCCGTGCTGCCCGGATTGAGCTTGGCGTCTCCCGCAAAAAACGTGCCGGGCATCAAGATGAATTTGCCGCAGTGGTTATTTTGCAGTCGTATCTTGAAGCACGGCGTAATGTGTGACCATACCAAAAATAGAAAATCCAAAATTGTAAATTGAAACCCTGATGCCAAAATTTTTTCGACGTTATCAATATTATTTTCTCCTCGCAGCCCTTGTTCTTATTGCCTTTGCCTGTGTCTTCGCATTCTTCTATTACCTCCCCGCACGGGCTTCATTGTTGTATGGTCCACCTGCAAAAGACCTTTCGATCCCAAACCGCATCGAATATTCCACCCGTTTACTTTCCTATGGAGATGAACTAACCACCCCGTTGGATGTGAACGGCGCCGAACAGCCCTTTCGGGTTGAGTCTGGCGAGTCGGTTGCATCCATCGCAGATCGGCTGGAAGGCTTGGGCTTCATTTCCAATGGGCAGGCTTTCTTCGATTATGCTGTGTATACTGGCATCGATCTCACCATTCAATCCGGCGATTTCACCCTCAGCCCGGCACAATCCATTATTGACATTGCTCGGTCACTCCAGAATTTTTCCCCCAGCGATGCCACACTCGTGATTTTGCCCGGCTGGCGGATGGAAGAGATCGCCGCTTCGCTCCCGACCTCCGGCTTGACCATTGCTCCCGAAACGTTTCTCGCTGCTGCAAACACCCCGCCCCAAGTCCTTTCCTTCGCTGCACCTGCCACCATGGAAGGCTTTTTCTTCCCTGATACATATACCCTGCCGCGTGAAACCACCCTTGATCAGTTGCTGGATATCATCGGACGTAACTTTGCCGCCAAGCTAACCCAAGACCTTCAAAATGGATTCGCCGCCCAGAACTTGAGCATCTATCAAGCCGTGACCCTTGCCTCCATCGTTGAGCGCGAAGCTGTGCGCAAGGAAGAGTCTGCAACCATCGCATCGGTGTACCTCAATCGCATTGCCCTCGGCATGAAATTGGATGCAGACCCCACCGTCCAGTATGCGCTTGGCTATCAATTTGATACCGGTTCATGGTGGAAGAGTCCGCTCGCTTTGACAGATTTGGAAGTCATCTCTGCCTATAACACCTATCAGAATATGGGGCTGCCGCCCACGCCTATTTCCAACCCCGGTCTCGAAGCATTGATGGCTGTGGCGTATCCTCAGACTACATCCTTTTATTACTTCCGCGCGGCTTGTGATGGCTCTGGCTCACATGTCTTCGCTGCCACCTTTGAAGAGCAGATCGCCAACGGATGCCCATAACGTGAACGTTCAGGAATTGGAAAAACGTCTCGAAGAAGAAGCTTGCAGCCGGTCCCATTACTCTCTCGGCAAGCGTTACCCCGGCGGCGCATATTGCCTGGTCCATGAAGATGGAAAATGGCGTGTCCTTTACAGCGAACGTAACCTCGACGACGAGCCTCTCTTCGAAAGCGAAAGCGAGTCGGAGGCGTGCGCCTTTTTCTTCGAATACATGACCACGCGCATCTTACATACACATTTGGTGGGGTATTTTATTTCGTTAAATAATGCCGAGGCATTGGCTGAGAAGTTGGCGCAGCAAGGCATCTCTACGCATCGTAATGACGTTCCCTATCATGGCTGGCATGACCCGCGTTTTCGTGTGTTCGTAACGGGTAAGGATATTTTCAAAGCGCAGGAACTTTTAGGTGAATTACCCGTCCGCGACCACCGGGATTAAGGAGAGGAAGTTCTAAAGCCATCCCAAAGCGCAAGAGCAGGTTTGGCTGTCCCATCGAATTCGCGTAAACCCGTGTAGGCAAAATTACCCAGCATCGTTGCGTCGTTGCTGCTAGTCATGCCTTTTGTGTATGAGTCCAGGTTGAAGTCGCTCAAGAGAGTATTGACCCAGAACACCATGCGTGACCCAAGCTGGGTGTGAATTGCATTGAGATAGGCAACTTGGTCTTCAGGCGTATGCGTGAACTGGTTGAAGGCAACCGTAGAGAATCCACCTTCAGCAACCGCGACCGGTTTCAAGGTCCGCGAGAGAAGCGGGGAATAATAATCTGCAGGGATGTCTGTGCCAGTGGGGAAGATAAAGTACGGGTAGGTCGAGATCACCCAAACATCCAAGTTGGGCTCAAAGGCTTCCATTTGTTCCCAATTGGGTTGAAGTTTTTGCCGATTGCCTTCTTCGGGCTGGGGAAACATATTGTTTAGATCATCCCATTGAAAGGTGACAAAGACCTGGGTTTTTGGCGATTCTGCCTTGATCAGCGCATAGATCTCATGATATAGGCTGATGAAATTCGGTGCATCTTCGGGGTGAGCATCCATATATGTATTGATCTCAGATGCAAGACCAAGATAGCGCGGTTTGAAATTTTGCGCGACCCAAATGGCATAATTCTTGTATGCCATGCGGACATCCGGGTTGGCAAAACTTGCCTCCCAGCCAAAGGGCAAACCATCAAATTCGCGGCGGTTGAGTCCATTTAATGCATCGAGCACAAAGATGGTGTCCAGGTCATTTTGACGCGCGAGAATGACTTGATTGATGAGGTCTGTGCGTATCTGAGATTCGCCATCTACGCTGTTGACGAAACTTTCCCACTCTATATTCTTTTGAATGAGGACGAAATCACCGTGCTGGGCAATGTCTTTGAAGGTTTGAAGAACACTTTCAAATGTCACTTCAGGCGGGGCAGGGAAAAAACCGTAGGCGGTCTGTGTTGAATCAAATATGGATGTCTCTGGTGTAGGCGGTGGGGTGGGGGCTCCGCCACAAGCCAGAGATGTGATGATCAATATGGAAAGGAAAATAAAAATTCGCCGCATGTGTGCCTCCATAACATAGTACATGTAAGAAGGACAAAAAGTTGCGGCGAATTTTTCGATTTTATTTCTTTTTATTTATAAAATATCCGGCTGCGAACATTCCGCTGTCGATAATCGCGAGGGTCAGTCCTTGCCATAAAACCGGGGTGAGCTGTGCCCGAACCATGACGGCGGCAAAGTCACCAGTGAAATCTGCGAGGAAAGACGGCAGGTAATTCGGCAGGCGTTTTGTCAGGACACTCTCCAACACTGCCCTCAATATGGGCGTACCAAGAACGCCCATCAAAAATGTGATGAACCCCGTGATCCCCAGTGCAATACCCCACCAGGTCAGCCAATCGTTGGGGGAGCGTACGGCAACGAGTGTCAGCCCAAGCAGGAATATCAACGGCAGGATCGGGCTGAGGCGCATGAAGAATCGAATGGTTTGCAGCCGTTGGCGTGGGTCGTTTTGAGGCGGGGCGGTGACGAGAGTCAATCGATCGGGGATGATGGTTGCGGTGGCTTGCATCTGTCCTTGAATGATTGGCATCAACATCGGCAGTACATTCTCAGGTGGGTTGCATAATTGGACCTGATCGCCAGTAAACATGCCGAACATGATCAGCGCAGATTGTTCAAGGGTACAGGCAGGCAGGGTTCTCAACAGGGCAATCGCCGCTTGTGTGCCCGTCTCACTTCGCATGCTTGTTTTGACCGGGGCAAGATCGACCTCGATTGAATCGCTTTCCATGTTGATGTATGCAAAAGTCGAAATAAGTACGTCATCGCCAAGAGGTTTTAGCACCTCCGGTGGAAGCAGCGTGCGCATGAAACTTTCCCATGTTTCTGTGCTCATGCCTTGCATCCCAAGCGGTTGTTGAGCCGGGTCTGTGCTGGATGTGATCGACTGCGCCAGAAGGCTGGGAATTTTGTTATAAAAATCTTCGCGGGCAAAGGCTTGCTGATAGGTCTCAGCGGTGAAGGCACGCCGGTCAAAGTTAAAGAACAGCAAAGCCATCACGGCGGTGACGACGAATGCAATGGTAAATAATATTGCGATAGGTTTTCGATAAGTGGTCATTGGATTTATTGAAGTGGCAGTCACCTTCAAGGTGACTGCCACTTTGTCTATTACGCGGTCAGGATCTCAATGTAATCCTGTGTTACAGGTTCGGCATGCCCTACACCAAGCAGGTCCAGCAACTCACGAACAAGGTCTGCTTTAAGATCGGCATCCTTACGGCTCCAGGTGCGGCTCTTGATCTCAAGGAAGGTTCCCATTGCGGGTTGTTTCATTTCATCCAGATTAATGAAGAATTCGGTGTTCTTGTATTTGATATGCCAGCGCAAGCGGTCTTTTTCCACAGAAACTTCCTGCGTCGGTTTGAAGTATTCACGATAGAAACGCAGCGATTGTGTGGCGGGCGCCAGGAAGCGGCTGCGCGAGAGCAATACTTCTCCCATTTCGTCCTCACGTTTGACGCCGAGCAGGGTCAGGCGTGAGCGTACATTTTCTATGTCCCCTTTTTCGTTGATTAGACTGTCTTCACGATAGCGCAGCCGTCCTTGATTGGGATCATCGAAAAGGAAATATTCATCAAATTGACGATAATGCTTGTGGGCATTGATCTCGATCTCTTCGCGCTTCACATTCTGGACGATGAGACTGGGGTCTTCGACCTTGACCTTAACCTGCACCTCGAACGATTCCTCTTCCATCGAGCCGCCGAGGGCAATGAGCTTCGAGAGTACAGACTGTTCACGCTCGGTCAGGAAGGCGTCGATCTTGGTGGCAAGTTCGCGGGCTTGAGCAATCAGTTCTTTTTCGTTCAAAGTCAACAGGTTGTGATCGCGCATTAACCATTTGCCGTTAACCATCACGTCTGTAACATCGGTGGACTTGGACGCATACACGAGTTGGGAGTACGCATTTAGCGGATCACGTTTGAAACGCGGCGTGTTGTGCAGGGGATTGGTATCCACGAGGATCAGGTCAGCGCGTTTGCCAACTTCCAATGAGCCGGTGATATGACCGAGATGTAGTGCCTGTGCGCCGAGGCGTGTAGCCATTGTCAACGCGGTGGCGGCGGGGATAACGGTCGGGTCGTTCGAGGCAGCTTTGGCGACGAAAGAGGCGAGGCGCACTTCTTCGAACATATCCAAGTCATTGTTGGATGCGGGTCCATCGGTGCCAATACCCACGTTGAGTCCATCCGCGAGCATTTTGGCAACGGGTGCAAAGCCCGAAGCGAGTTTGAGGTTTGAAGAGGGGTTGTGTGAGACGCCCGCATTGGCATGTTGCAAGGTGCGGATCTCGCCCGTGTCAATGTGAACACAATGTGCGGCAA
Organism: Candidatus Villigracilis vicinus; assembly: GCF_016702885.1. Taxonomy (NCBI): domain Bacteria; kingdom Bacillati; phylum Chloroflexota; class Anaerolineae; order Anaerolineales; family Candidatus Villigracilaceae; genus Candidatus Villigracilis; species Candidatus Villigracilis vicinus. The sequence continues at coordinate 104,387 of NZ_JADJDD010000005.1, read as the reverse complement.
TGACCTTGGCTTCGAACAGACCAAGTTTCTTGACGTACGGAATAACCGGCATGCCCTGTTCCTTGCGCATGTTTTCCACTTCGAATGCGGTCTCTGAGATGTGGATATGCAAGGGCACATCGAACTCTTTGGCAAGGTCCACGCAGGCACGAATAATTTCGGGGTTGGTAGAGTAAGGCGCGTGCGGTGCAATGGCGGGGACGATGAGCGGGTGCCCCTTCCATTTTTTGATGAACTCGCGCGCATAGGCGAGTGAGTCGTCGTAAGAGGGCGCATCAGGTGCGGGGTATTTCATGACCGACTCGCCGCACACAGCGCGCATGCCTGCATCCGCAGTGGCTTGGGCGATATCGTCTTCGAAGAAGTACATGTCGTTGAAGGTGGTCACGCCGCTGCGGATCTGTTCGGCGCAAGCGATGAGCGTGCCGAGGCGCACAAATTCCGGCGAAACGAATTGACGTTCCACGGGCAGCATATAGCCCATCAGCCAGACATCGAGGCGCAGGTCGTCGGCGAGACCGCGCACGAGAGTCATGGGTACGTGGGTGTGCGCGTTGACCAGACCCGGCATGAGCACCTTGCCGCCGCAGTCGATGGTTTCGGTTGCAGAATATTCTTTTTTGAGTTCGGCTTCACTTCCAACCGCGACGATGGAATCACCTTGGACGGCGACCGCGCCGGGGTCGTATTGAGTTAGTTTTTCATCCATCGTCAATACGATGGCATTGATAAAGAGGGTATCTATTTGTTGGGTCATTCAATCTCCTTTTTCGTTTTGTTATTGTCACCCTGAGCGGTAGCGAAGGGTCTCTGAGATTATCGTAGAGATGCTTCGCTATCGCTCAGCATGACATAGACCGAGTCGATTATCTCCAATTCAACAGGACTTCCAATGCTTTTAAATTCTCATCGAAATCAGTGAACTTGTGGGTCGAGAGTTCCATATCCACAGCGGTGATGCCGAGTTCAACGGCGTAATCAGCAAGGGTCCCGGTATAAACACAGCCCGTGTCAATGGGGGGGTAAGGGTAGCCGGTTGCCTTGGCAAGTGCTTTCGAGAATTTCTTCGAATCTGCTTCCCACGGCACACCGCCAGGGAAAACGCCCAATGCTGCACTGTGATAGCTGATAAGCGTCTCTACATTGTGCGATTGCAGGAAATACATAACGGTGCGTGTTTCTGGTTCGGAGCCGGGTCCTGTGCCGCCGGTAGTGGCTGTGAGACTCCAGCAGCCCTCACGGTCCCAAGTCTTTGCCCAGTTGGCAGGGAAGTTGCGGTTCAAGTCCACGCCGTGGTCGTTGACGCGTCCGTCGATGCCATGGTCACGTGCGTCACCGTCCGGGTTCATGTTGCGCAGAATGTAAAGGGTTACGTCATCTGGAACGATATCAGGATTATCAAAAATGTGCTGGATCAATTCGTCTGCCAGTGCAATGGTGTTCCATTCGTAGCCGCCGTGAATGCCTGCTACGATCATCTTTTCATGCTCGCCGTTTCCAAATATATATACTTCAATGGGCCTGCCGGAGACAGAGTATCCTACTGTGGCTACGCTGGCTCTTCCCGCTGAACCTACATTTTGAAGGACAAAGGGTGTTGGAGATTGTACGACGATCATGGTAGAGCGCGGGTTGGGCGTGATGGTCGGCAACACCAGCGATGGCGGATTCGGGGTGAAGGTGGGGGGCATGGTGGCCGTGAACACGACTCTAGGTTCCTGTGGCGCAGCATGTGCGGGTTTCAATGCCAAATAGGCAACTGCTACAAGTGCAACGGCGCATAAACCAAAGATGTTCAAGCCCCAGGCAAGGATGACTAATGGTGTGTCATTCTTTTTACGCGGCTTGGGTTTCGCCATTAGTCCATTTCCTCAAGGGTGGTGCGCAGCCAATTCAAGGCGAGGTTCATGCTCCAACGCGGCAGGCTTCTTGGCGGACCACCGTATGTAATACGGTGGGTCTTTTCGCCGCCGGGTGTGATCAACACCATTTCTGCGGCACGTTCATCCATATAAACGGAGACACCAAGCGCAATATCTTTTTTTGAGTCGGCTCGAGCGGCACGCAAAGCGTGGGTCAATGCATCAAGCGTGAGGTTGGGAAGTGAGGCGCTGTGTGGGATCTTACGTGCCAGCAGCCCGTCCAGTCCGCTTTCGATGGCGGTCAGGGTCAAGCCGCGTTTGGCAAGCAGGTTGAGCACCACATCTTCAAGTTTGTCTTCATCGGCGCCAAATACGATCGTACCAAGACGTTCGCGCACCTGTGCTTCAACCTCGGCGATCATTGCACTCGCTTCGGCTTCGCTTTTTGCTTTTGCCGTGATGCGCACATCCACCACTCCTGTATGCGCTGCAAGACCCACTGTGGGGTTGCTGAGCGTTTCGAGGTCGGCGATCTTTTCGTCGATCATGCCCTCACCGAGACCTGCACAATGCAACACACGTACTTTGATGATTTCATCAAGCCCAAAGCGCTTTTGCAAATACGGAATGACCGATTCGTGCAATACATGTTCCATTTCAGCTGGAACGCCGGGCAGCGAGATGACCGCGTTCTTTTCGGTTTCCACAATGAAGCAGGGTGCCGTGCCGACCGGGTTTCTTAACCCGATCGCACCCTGCGGAACATAAGCCTGTCGCTTTTGATTCTCAGAAGGCTGACGTCCATAACGAGCAATGGTTTCAACAACTTGCTGCCAGAGGTCTTCGCGAAACTCTGTTTTTACACCCACGGCAAGCGCAACGGCTTCGCGGGTGGGGTCATCGATCGTGGGACCCAGCCCGCCAGTAGTGATGACGATGTTCGCGCGTTCCATGGAATCATGGATGACGCCCGCAATGCGCTCGACATTGTCGCCGATGGTGACGGTGCGATACAGATCCACGCCCAGCCCGCGCAGGGTGAGGGCGATGTGACGGGTATTTGTATCCACGATCTCGCCGAGTAATATTTCTGTTCCGATTGTGATGATTTCTGCTGAGGTCATATTCAATTCCCCCCTCTCTGTTGGGAGAGGGGTAGGGGTGAAGTTAAACTACATTGTACTCTTTTATCAAACGACCCTCTGCGAAGCGTTTCAGGTCAAGCATTGAAACATCCACGCTTGAAAATTTGCCATCCAAAATATATTCGCTCATTAACTTCCCAGAGATCGGTCCATGCATAAAGCCATGCCCCGAAAATCCCGTGCAAAGCAGAAAGCCCTTCACCTCGGTCGCGCCATAGATCGGGTGCGCATCTGGAGTCACTTCGTAAAGCCCTGCCCAATGGGAGGCGCGGCTTGCGCGTTCGATCAAAGGCATGCGCTCGATCGCCGTTTCTAAATTTACCAGTTCAAAGTCTTCATCCACGTTCTGGTCGAAGCCCGGCTTTTCGTTCTGGTTGCTCATGCCGATCAATAGACCTTCCCCTTCGCGATGATAGTACAGCGACTTCGCAAAATCGATCACGAACGGGAAATCCTCAGGTACTTCTTTCAGTGGATTCGTTGTGAACATTTGCCTGCGCAACGGCGTGACCGGGATTTGAATTCCCGCCATGGTACCGATCAGACTTGACCACGGTCCCCCTGCATTCAGAACCATACGCGTCTCGACCGTGCCCAGGTTTGTTTGCACTTCCCGAACCTCTCCGCCGCCGACGGTGACTCCCGTCACCTCCGCGCCTGTGAGCGCGATCACACCCATTTTTTGCGCCGCGTTGACATATCCCATCACCACGCTGTTCGGGTCCACCGTGCCGTCCTTTTGGTTGAAGGTACCTGCAATGGCATCGTCGAATCGCATGAGCGGCAAACGCTTGCGGACCTCGTCACCGCTGAGCAGTTCGGTTTGCACACCGAGCCGGTTTTGCAAGGCAACGTTCCACTTGAATTCCTGCTCATCTTTTTCGTTCGTAGCCACCAGTAAATACCCACACTTGCGGTAGCTCACATCCTGACCAAGCTCTTCTTTGAAGCGTTCGATCATGGGCAGGCTTGCCATGGAAAGCTTCACGTTGACTTCAGTGGAGAATTGGTATCGTACTCCACCGGCACATCGGCCCGTCGCGCCGGTGCCGAAATGGCTTTCTTTTTCAAGCAGGAGAATATTCTTTACTCCGCGTTTGGCCAGGTGATAGGCGGCACTTGCACCCATGACCCCTCCGCCAATGATGACAATATCTGCTGATTTTGGGAGTGTGTTCATAATGTTGTTATTTTACAAAAAAACCCGCTTTCCGCCAAAGGCGTGAAAACGGGTTTTTCGTTTATCACGATCTTGTTTATTCGATGCCCAGGTAGGTTTTTTGAACCATCTCGTTCTTTTTGAGCTTGGCTGCGTCATCGGTAAGAACGATGCCGCCGGTTTGCAGCACATATCCACGGTGTGCAATGGAGAGCGCCATAAGGGCATTCTGTTCCACAAGCAGGATGGTGGTGCCTTTGTCGTTCAAGCGTTTGATGGTATCAAAGATCAGATCTACCAGCACAGGTGCGAGACCCATCGAGGGCTCATCCAGCATGAGGATGCGCGGGTTGAGCATCAGTCCGCGCCCAATGGCGAGCATTTGCTGTTCACCGCCGGAGAGCGTTCCGCCGAATTGGGTGATGCGTTCCTTCAAACGTGGGAACAACTCAAAGACCAATTCGAGGCGTTCTGCGATCGCCTTCTGATCGTTCACAGTGAAGGCGCCCATTTCCAGGTTTTCGTACACGGTCAGCTTCGGGAAAATACCGCGCCCTTCGGGGACGTGTCCCAGCCCCATGCTTACAACAGTGTGGGGTTCAATGTGAGTGATGTCTTTTCCGTCAAAGTTCACGCTGCCTTCGCGGGCGTGAATGATACCGGAGATGGTACGCAGAGTGGTGCTTTTGCCTGCACCATTGGAGCCGATCAATGTGACGATCTCGCCTTCATTGACGTACAGGGAGATGCCTTTCAGGGCGTGGATATGTCCGTAATAGGAATGGACATTGGTGAGTTCAAGAAGTTTTCCCATGAGAGATGCTCCTATGCCTTTTGCTCGTGCGCAACCGCCGCGCCTCGTCCGAGATACGCTTCGATCACGCGCTGGTTCGAGCGGATTTCCTGCGGCGAGCCTTCTGCGATCTTTTCGCCATAATCCATGACGGAGATATGTTCAGAAATACCCATCACCACGCGCATGTCGTGCTCGATCATCAGGATGGTGATGCCTTTTTCGTCGCGGATGCGGCGGAAAAGTTTGATGGCATCTTCAGATTCATTTGGGTTCATGCCTGCGGTGGGTTCATCCAACAGCAGCAGGGTGGGGCTGGCGGCAAGGGCGCGGGCGATCTCGATGCGGCGTTGCCCACCGTAAGGCAGGTTGCGCGCAAGTTCATTGCCGACGTTCTTTAAGCCAACGTATTCCATCAATTCCTTGGCTCGCTGTTCGGCGTCCTTTTCTTCCTTGTGGAAGTTTCTGGAGCGGAACAGGGTGTCGAAGGCATTCTGCTTGAGCTGAATGTGCATGCCGACCAGGATGTTCTCGATCACGGTCATGCTGCCAAACAGGCGGATGTTCTGGAATGTACGGGCAATTCCCGTCGCCGCCACTTGATCCGGGCGCAGCCCGATCAGAGGTTTATCTTTGAACAAGATTTCCCCTTCTTCGGGTTTGTAAATGCCGGTCAGGCTGTTGAAGAAAGTGGTCTTGCCTGCGCCGTTCGGACCAATGATGCTAACGATTCGCCCTTCATCGACAGAGAAGGTCATCTTGTTGACGGCTGTCAAACCGCCAAAGCGCTTTACAACGTTTGTAGTTTTAAGTAAGGACATGGTTGCAGCCGCCTATTCTTTGTCTTCAACTAATTCGCGTTTACGGCGCTCGGCAGGGATCAAGCCGGAGGGGCGGAAGATCATCATCACGATCAGGATGATACCAAAGACGAGTTTTTGATATTTCGCCGGATCCAATTGATTGGAGAGGTTCTTCCATGCAAAGTTGATGACAGGGATGACCGCGTCGCTTTGACGAAGTTCACTCAAGTAGAGCGAGAAATTCTGAAGAACCTGGATGTTCAATAGCACAACTGCGGCTGCGCCAAAGATCACGCCGGGGATGCTTCCCAAGCCGCCGAGGATGACCATGGTCAACACACCAATGGATTGCAGGAAGGAGAAGGTTTCAGGGCTGACGAAGGTTCGGTTCGCAGCGTAGAGCGCTCCCATAATGCCTGCAAAGGAGGCACCAGCGGCAAAGGCAGCCAGCTTCATCTTGACGAGGGGAACGCCCATGGCGATGGCAGCGGTTTCATCTTCACGAATGGCTGTCCATGCGCGTCCGATGCGGGAGTCTTCCAGGCGGGTCGCCACTATGATTGCGACCATGATGATGACCAAGGCAAGGAAGTAGAAGAAAACGTTATAGAACTCAGCATCTGTTGGCACATGCCCCACCACTGGAGCCAAAATATTCCTGAAAAATTGCAGGATGGGTTCAGGTGGCAAAGACGGTCGCTGAATGGGGGTGATCCCTTGAGGTCCGTTCGTCAGGTTGAGCGGTTTGTCCAGGTTAAGTGCCAGCACACGAATCACTTCACCGAAACCAAGGGTAACGATCGCGAGGTAATCGCCTTTTACGCGCAAAACCGGAAGACCCAGCGTAATGCCAGTAAGAGCTGCAAGCCCAACACCCAGGAAGAGGAATAGCCAGAACCAATCAGGTGCAAGTGTAAATTGTGCATCTGCTGGCGCTGCCCCAGGGATGGAATGCAGCAGGGATAACTGTTTTGAACCAAAAATCGCCCAGGCGTAGGCTCCAACAGCGTAAAACGCCACATATCCCAAGTCCAACAAACCTGCCATACCGACCACGATGTTCAAGCCCAGTGCAAGAGCTGCGAACACGGCCATCTGGAAGATGACTTCAAGATAGAAAATGTTGCGGATGCCAAGGACCGGGAAGATCACGACGATCAAAAGCAGACCAATGAAGACCTTGACCTTCATGTTCATTTTCATGAAGTAAAGAAGGAGCGGGCAGATCATCAAAGTAAGGAAGGCAGATAACGACCTTGGGCTTTGGTAAACGCTTAACGTTCCAACGAGCAAAAATGCGAGTGAGATGACAATGGGCCAGGAACCTGTATTGGCTTTCTGGAAAAGATCGTTGAATAATTTTTTCATGGGTACCCTTTCCTGAGAAGGCTAAGCCTTCTGCCCAACAGTTTGTCCGAGCAAACCGGACGGCCGGAAGATAAGTACAATGATCAGGATGGCGAAGGCAAAGATATCTTTATACTCTGCACCAAACGCGCCGTTTGTGAACATCGAAAGATAGGACGCGGCAAAAGATTCAAGCAGACCTAGAACCAACCCGCCGAGCAATGCGCCAGTTAGGTTGCCGATACCGCCGAGAACCGCCGATGTAAACGCTTTTAAGCCGGGGAAGAAGCCGACGAATGGATCCAACTTCGTAGCTTTCAACGCGAACAATACACCTGCTGCTCCACCGAGTGCGCCGCCGATCAAAAATGTAATGGAAATGATCAAATTGACGTTGATTCCCATCAGGCTTGCGGAGGGGCGATCTTGAGCAACCGCGCGGATCGCTTTACCGATCTTCGTGCCGTTAACCAGAAAGTTCAACGCTACCAGCATCAATACCGCAATGCCCACGATGATGACTGATTTGATCTGAATGCGTAGCGGATCAGCCATGCCGGGGACTGCCAGTTTCCAAAACTCATCGAAAGTTCCAAATTTTGGAAGAATGACATTGAACTCGCCGGTGGTGAGGCTGAGGATCAAGCGGACCGCATCTTGAAGGAAGAATGACATACCAATGGCAGAGATGAGCGGTACAAGTTTTGGTGCTCCACGCAACGGTTTGTAAGCAACCCGCTCCACAGTGACGGCAAGGGAGCCGGATATTACGATCGCTAATAGAATGGCAAGACCGATCACCAAATATTGATTTAGCGTTGCAAGGATCCCAAGATGCTCGAAATATGCCATCAACTGTACGCCTACAATACCGCCCACCATAAAGATCTCACTGTGCGAAAAATTGATGAATTCCAAAACACCATACACCATGGTGTACCCGAGGGCGATGGTGGAATATACAAAGCCAATGGTCAAACCGTTGATGATGACCTGCGGCAAGATCAGAGCTGACCTTTCCACGAGGTCATAATCCGTTACATTGATTTTAAATACTAGAGAAAGGAGCATGGTGACCAGCGACAGGATCACGCTCGCCCCCAACGCAAATATAATGATCTGCCCGATTGGAAATAGGATGAATTTATAAACGGGATTTTCGGTGAGTTGCTTCATTTCATCAATCCTGTCCTTTTTGAAAATGAGCCTCTCTCCCGTACGGGAGAGAGGCTTGTAGAGCAGTTTAGGATTATTTGCCGGGGGAGGCGAGATCGAAGGAATCGATGATTTCGTTGGTGCCCCATGCATCCTTGGTGGAAGCGTTCACCTTGATGATGAAGTACTTGGCGAGGGGGAGGTCACCGATTTCATCGAAGGTGATGGTGCTGGTCAGACCTTCGTAGCTGACAGCGCGGACGGCTTCAGCAACCTGAAGGCGGGTGGGCTTGCCACCGGCAGCTTCAGCAGCAGCCTTGATCGCGGTCAAGCAGACGCCCATGGAGTCGTACGCCTGAGCGGCGTAAGCTTCAGGAGCACCACCGAACTTGGCGGTGTAGTCAGCAACGAAAGTGGCAGCCTTGGGGTAGGCGCCGGCAGGTCCTGCAACGGTGGTGTAAGCCATGCCGCCGCCGGTGGTGAGAGCATCACCAGCGATGTCAGCGAGGTCGGAGGAGTCCATACCATCGGTGCCGAGGAAGGTGCCTTCGTAACCGGCATCGCGAGCCTGCTTGAAGAACACACCAGCCTGGTTGTAGATACCAGCGAAGAACACAACGTCGGGGTTGGCGGCGATCAAAGGAGTAACGATCGCATCGAAGTTAGCGGTTTCTTCGGTACCTTCGAAGCCCATCACCTGAATACCATCTTCTTCAGCAGCAGCGCGGAAGAATTCAGCAACGCCCTGACCGTAAGCGGTCTTGTCGTGGATGATGTAGACGGACTTGGCGCCGAGGGTTGTGAACGCATATTCTTCAGCGGCAGGAGCCTGGACATCATCGCGACCCACAACACGGTTCACTTCGAGGTAACCACGGGTGGTCACAACGGGGTTGGTGTTGGCGGGGGAGACGAAGGCGAGGTTGGCGGTGTGATATTCCTCGGAGGAGGGGATCATAACGCCGGAGTTCAAGTGACCCACACCGCAGAGGATGTCGGTATCAGCAACGATGTTCTTGGCATTCGCAACGCCGACGTCAGGGGTGGCCTGGTCATCGTACGGGGCGAGCTGGACATCATAGCCCATGGCAACGAGGTCGCCAGCGAGCTGTTCGAGAGCCAATTCAGCGCCCTGCTTGATAGCAACGCCGAGCAAGGACTGACCGCCGGAGAGAGGGCTCTGGGTAGCGATCTTGATGGTGCCCATGGATTCGGCAGGGGCAGCTTCGGTAGCAGCGGCTTCAGTAGCGGCAGCTTCGGTAGCAGCAGGGGCTTCGGTGGCGGCAGGGGCGCCGCAGGCGGCGAGTGCCATGCTGGCAATCACCAACAAGGACAGTAAAGCGAGTAAACGCTTGTTCATTATCTTACTCCTCCAAAATTTACAATTTTTTATTTGATTCCCGCAAAATGCGGGTGGCGACAAACAGAGCAGACCATGCGCGCTTAAGTCGGCATCACCTCCTTTTAAAGGATTTAGTTTATATACAAAGAAAGCCTAAAAACCCTGACGTATGGATTTTTATGGCTTGATTGATGAAACTTTGACAAATACCAATACACTCAACGCGAATAGCTAATGATACGTCGAATTCTAGCTTCGGTCAAGCATTTGTGTCTATACGTTTCAAAAAAATTAGAGGAAATTTGTCCTTATCAAGAATATGGCTACTTGTTTTCCGCAGGTTTATAAAGAAGCTGTTCACGGATGCGCAAGTCGGTGTTGCGGATCTTCATGGCAAGGTCCGCAGCCAGGTTATACATCAAACGATATCCAAGCTGTGGGTACGTCTCGCATAACATCACGATCTTATCGCGTGGGATAACAAGCAGGCGTGTATCCTTCTGTGTTGCTCGTGCCGATGCAGACCTGAGCCCTTCATCAACCAATGCCACTTCGCCAAACGATTGCCCCCGTCTCAGCCGTGCGACGACTGTTTCTGATTTACCGAGTGAACCTGTCATACCGCGATTGATGAGGATATCCACCTCCCCCTGTACGATCACATACAGTTCCTTACTACTACTGTTCTCTTGAAAAACGACCTGATTCGCTTCAAACTCAACTTCCTGGCACAGATTGGCGACCAGCTCAAGTTGGGTGGGCGTAAATTGATAGAAAATATCACTCTGTTTTAGGAAGTTAACTAGGTTGCTCATGTCAGAAAGTTTAGCATAATCACGGATGAAGTGCAACGCCCCATTCTTCTTAAGGGTAAGGCTGATTTAACCAATCAAGCGGATCCACCTGGACGCCGTTTACCCATAACTCCCAATGCAGGTGTGCCCCGGTTACACGTCCGGTCCCGCCCACCAACCCGATCACATCCCCTAAATTAACAGACTGCCCCACCTCCACCTGCATCGCAGACTGATGCCAGAAGCCGCTATACACTCCCCAGCCATGATCGATCACCGTTGCGTTTCCGCGCACAGTTAAGGGTCCCGCGAAGATCACTATCCCAGAAGCCGGAGCCGTGATGGGCAAACCGTCGCCGCCGCCGAAATCCAATCCCGTATGAAAACCCTGTACAGATAACTCAGTACCCTGACCAATATAGGTGCGGCGGTTACCATATCGGGAAGTGAAATAGGTTGATTCGGCATATGCAATGGCAGGCGAAATAAAATCACCGACCCAATATTTGGTGGGAGTGGCAGGCGTTGTAAGGGAAATTAATTGTTGAGACTCAGGTTCAGTCGAAGCTGGGTCGATTGTGGCGGGATCTACATAAAGGAGCGGATCTTCGGGGTAGTTGCCTGAAACGATCAGAATCAGCTGTTCGTACGATTGTGTACTGCCATCGGGAAGAGTTGCATCCAAACGCAGAGGGTAAACCCCAGGCTCAAGCAATGCATGCACACCCTGTAAAGCGACCAGAGTCCCACCCTGACTTGGAAAAAATTGAAGTTGGTGATCCACCAACAAACCACCAAGTTTTACCCCGGGCTGCGCTGTAACAGTGATCACGCCTGTGCCGCCTTGTTTGATCGGAAGGTCCCGTATCTCAGCGCTGATGAATGCCGAAGGCAGCCCACTGGCATTATTTTCACTGGATTCGCCTGGAGCATATAAAGTGTCTCCCGGCAATGCTGCCCATGAACCGTCCAATTGGTTGATGCTGTTGAGTGACCAGACATCCGTATTATTTTTTACCGCCAGCTCCAACATAGACTCGCCCGTAGCAGGAGAAACACGTTTGCTATATTGGGTTTGATCCTGAAGGGGAACGATCATGTTCGTGCCCACATAAAATTCACTAGGGCTGACAACATGGTTGAGTTTACGGAACAGAGCATCAGGCACCTGGGTCTGGCGCATCAGCCCACGATAGGAATCGCCGAAGTTGATGAACTTCGTATCAAGGATGCCGGAGACGCCATCCAAGCCGGGGATGATCAATTGCTGCCCGGCTGCCAGAGAGTTTGGGTCGGCAATGCCGTTGGCTGCCAGAAGGTCATCCAGACTGATGCTGAAACGAGCTGCAATGGAATATAGACTGTCGCCTGGCTGCACAACATAGACAGGACCCGTATCTTGGGCAAGCGCAGGTTTGAAAGGGATTAGAAGCGTTACGGATAGTAGAACTGTCAGAACAAGTTTACGCATTTTTGAATTCAACTTTGTCGCCAATCTCATAGTCCCCCCAGCGGTCTGGGTGTATTTCGAGGGTATAACGTGCTGCTGCTTTGGGTGCATACGCCGGCTTCCATGACTTGGCGATGACCTTATCCACCACTACCATGTCGGAGTTGATCCAGAATACTGCCAGATCAAAAGGGACGAAGAACATATGGATGGATGTGTCGAGGCGTGAATCACGCTTTTCAACGAGGAGCAATCCATCGTCCGGGTCGAGGCGGGGGCGGAACATCAGTCCGCGCAGTTTAGATAGGAATGTATCGCAATACCCCACCAAGGCGGGCTTTGCGAGAGGTCGGTTTAAATTGGCAATAGTGATGGAGTCGGGCATGTTATTTATGAAAATGGGCGGCGTATTCGCCGCCCGCATTAAAAATTTTACTTTTGTTGACTTAGGACTTTTTCCACGCTGTCCATTAATTCCTGCGGACTGAAGGGTTTGGCGATGTAGTCATCCACTTTGGCGATGTGTAAGCCGAGAACCTTATCAATGTTCTGCGCTTTGGCGGTGACCACGATCACGGGGATGTCTCGCGTGGCGCTGTCGGCTTTCATTTGTTGGTATACTTCCCAGCCATCCATATCCGGCATCATAAGATCAAGCAAGACTAGGTCCGGGGGATTTTCGCGAATAAGGCGGATGCCTTCCACGCCCCCTGCTGCACCTCGTACATTAAACCCTTTCCGAGAAAGGATCAACCGGATAAGGTCGATCATTTCGGGTTCATCTTCAACGCACAAGATGTTTTTTGCGATTGTTTCATCCATAATATTTTGCCTTCCGAGCAAGTTTACCATAAAGGGACGGGTCAACTTCGTATGAATATCATTACGTGGAATGTTAATGGAATCCGCGCTGCGCTAGGTAAGGATGCACTTGATTGGGCGTTCGCGCGCAATCCCGCAGCATTGTGTTTGCAGGAAGTAAAAGCACGCCCTGAGCAATTGGATGAAGAGCAGGCGGCTCAACTTAAACTGCCATATATCTGGAATCCCGCTGAGCGGGCAGGGTATAGTGGAGTGGCTACCTTTTTTAAAGACAAACCTGATGAGGCTAAACTTGGTTTGGATGCGCCTGAATTTGATGTGGAAGGGCGAGTCGTTCAAACCCGTTGGGGGAATCTGCGGCTCTTCAATATATACTTCCCGAACGGTCAACGCGGTCATGACCGCGTTGATTACAAACTTCGCTTTTATGCGCGTTTGCTTGAATTGTGTACCACACTCCATTCAATGGGGGAGCTGGTCGTAATTACCGGCGACTTCAACACATCACACATGCCCATTGATTTGAAGAATCCCAAAGCCAACGAAAAAACTTCCGGTTTTATGCCGGAGGAGCGTGAGTGGGTTCAGAAATACCTTGATAACGGCTTTGCAGATGCCTACCGACGTTTATACCCGGAACGCGTCCAATATACCTGGTGGACGTACCGCCTCAACGCTCGCGCCCGTGGCATAGGCTGGCGCTTGGATTATTTCCTCGTCTCTGAGGCGCTCATGCCCAGGATAAGGGACGTCATCATTCACGATGAGGTTCTGGGGTCCGATCACTGCCCGGTGGAACTAGTGCTGGATTAAGGTGTGATAAATTCCGGGCAGAAAAAGGCTGGAGGTCTTTTTGACTAGGTTTCGGCTAAAAATTGAGGCGTGTTAGAGAATCATAATAATAAAACCCCAGTTCATCGCGTCTAGGTGGGTGGCTTGGTATAATGCCATAGTTCGTCAATTTTGGAGGATTCCGTGAATTCCCGTAGTCAATCAGTTTTTGTGTATTTCTTGTTGCTTGTTGCCATCGGAGCTATGATCTACGTTGGCTTAAAGGACAATTCCAGCGCGACCGAACCGCTCACTATTAGTGAAGTGGCTCGCATGATCCAGGGCGGACAGGTGGCGCGCATTATTATCGATAGTGACAACACCATTCGTGTGGTAAAGGTCAATGGGTCTGAAGAAACCGCGCTCGAATCACGTAAAGAGTCGGATACAACCCTGATCGAACAACTCCGCGATTATGGCGTCACCCCTGAACAGCTTGCCGAGATGAATGTCGAAGTGAGCGCTCCTTCTGTGTGGGGCGGCGTTTTGAGCGGCGCGTTGTACCTGTTGCCGGTTCTGTTCATGGGTGGTTTGTTGTGGTTCATCTTCCGCCAGGCGCAGGGCAGCAACAATGCTGCCATGTCGTTCGGAAAGAGCCGCGCGCGCATGTTCAGTGGGGAGCATCCCACTGTGACCTTTGCCGATGTGGCGGGTGCAGAAGAAGCCAAGCAGGAACTCGCGGAAATCGTCGAGTTCTTGAAAGAACCGCAGAAGTTCATCCAACTTGGTGCCCGTATTCCGAAAGGCGTTTTATTGGTGGGTCCTCCTGGAACCGGTAAGACCTTGCTCTCCAAGGCGGTTTCCGGCGAAGCAGGCGTGCCTTTCTTCTCCATTTCTGGTTCTGAGTTTGTGGAAATGTTTGTGGGTGTGGGTGCAAGCCGCGTGCGCGATCTGTTCGACCAAGCCAAACGCCATTCCCCTTGTATTATTTTCGTAGATGAAATTGATGCTGTGGGTCGCCAACGTGGTGCGGGTCTCGGCGGTTCACACGATGAACGTGAACAAACCCTTAACCAAATGCTCGTTGAAATGGACGGTTTTGACACCGACACCAACGTCATCATCATCGCTGCCACTAACCGCCCCGATATTCTGGACCCGGCTTTGCTGCGCCCCGGTCGCTTTGACCGCCGCGTGACGCTTGACCGCCCAGATGTAAAGGGACGCGAAGCCATCCTCAAGGTTCACGTCAAAGGTAAGCCGTTGGAACCTGCTGCCGATCTCGCCTCTGTGGCGCGTGGCACACCCGGTTTCGCAGGTGCTGACCTTGAAAACCTCGTCAACGAAGCGGCGATCCTTTCTGCCCGCCGCAATAAAAAATCCATCGGTCAATCCGAATTGGAAGAAGCCATCGAACGCGTCGTGATGGGACCGGAACGCAAGAGCCGTCTCATTTCGGATGAAGAGAAGCGTATCATTGCCTACCATGAGGCTGGTCATGCCATCGTAGCCAATGCCATCGCGGAAGCCGACCCCGTCCAAAAAGTGACCATTGTTGGTCGCGGACAGGCTGGCGGTGTGACGTGGTTCCGCCCCGATGAAGACCGCATCCTCATGTCTCGCAAGAAGATGCTCGCAACCCTTGCCATGGCACTGGGTGGGCGCGCCGCCGAAGAATTGATCTTCGACGACATCACCTCTGGCGCATCCGGCGACATCGAACAGGTGACCCGCATGGCTCGTTCCATGGTCACCCGCCTCGGTATGAGCGCCGAAATGGGAACTCTTGTGTATGGTCAGAAGGAAGAGTTGATCTTCCTCGGACGCGAAATTTCCGAACAGCGTGATTACTCCGAAGCTGTGGCTGAACAGATCGACCGTGAAGTCCGCAAGCTTGTCGAAGACGCCTACAAGCAAGCCAAGGCGACCGTGAAGAAATACCGCAAGCAGCTGGATCTTGTTGCCAAGAAACTGCTGGAAGTGGAATCCATCACTCGTGAAGAGTTTGAACAGCTCTTCCCGCCGCCCTTCGGCAAAAAGAGCGGTACTCCGCAGTTGATGTAAGCAAGTAAATCACAATCTATATATGAAAAGAGCCTCTCGAAAATCGAGAGGCTCTTTTTGTGCAGAGTTATTAATTGACCCTTACTTCGCGCCTTCTTTATGCTGCCTTACCAACTCACGGCGTAGGATCTTTCCAACCGTGGTCTTGGGCAGTTCACCGCGGAATTCAATGTAACGCGGAACCTTATATGGTGCGAGGCGCTCTTTGCAGAATTCCTTTAATTCGTCTTCGCTCAAGCTTTCGCCGGGTTTGAGCACCACCCAGGCTTTGACCGTTTCACCACTCTTCGGATCAGGGATGCCGCCCACGCCCACTTCCAAAACCTTGGGGTGATCCATGATGGCTTCTTCCACTTCACGCGGCCACACCTGGAAACCGCCCGGTTTGATGAGTTCTTTCTTGCGGTCGACAATATAGAAATAACCGTCTTCATCCATGCGGGCAATGTCACCGGTGAAGAGCCAGGTCTTGCCATCCTTCAACTGGCGCAGGGAATTGGCAGTTTCGGTTGGCATATTGTGATAGCCCTTCATCACCTGCGGTCCATTGACGACGATCTCGCCAATCTCGCCGAACGGAACTTCTGTTTCGCCGTCGTCAAGGCTGATGAGTTTCATATCCACATCGGGTAGGGGCATGCCGATCGAGCCTGTCTTGTTCGCGCCATTGAGCGGATTGCAAGACACAGCGGTGGGTGCTTCAGACATGCCGAAGCCTTCGAAGACCTTGCCGCCTGTCAAACGTTCGAACTCTTCCTTTGTTTCACGCATCAGAGCCGCCGAACCGGAGATACAGGCTTTGATCGATGAGAGATCATATTTACCGGCTTTCACATCCGGATGATTGTTGAGCGCGTTATAAAGCAAAGGTACGCCGGGGAAGATGGTTGCCTTGTACTTGCTGATGTTGTCGAGCACGTCCTTAAAATCACGCGCATTCGGTATCATCACCATCGTCGCACCAGATGCCATGGCAAAGCTCATGCCCGCTACCATGCCATACACATGGAAGAGCGGAATGCCCATCAACACCACTTCTTTGCCTTCTTCCAAACCGGTCATCCATAACTTGATTTGTAAGGTGTTTGCCACGACGTTACGGTGCATGGCAACTGCACCTTTCGGTACACCGGTCGTACCGCCTGAATATTGGAAGAGTGCCGTATCGTCAGGTTGAATATCAATGGAGGGCTTGGGAGAACCGGCATGTTTCTTGAGCAGGTCCTGCATCCAGACATCGGAACTTTCAAGCTCATGCAGGCGGTCGCCACCCTTCTGTTCTCGAAGCAGGGTATACAGCACACGGGTGACGGGAGGTAGGGCTTCCTTCAAATTCGAAACGATGATCTTCTTAAGGTTCGACTTGTTTCGCACTTCCTTGAGCGTGTTATAGAAGCGCGTCAGAGTGAACATGACTTCGATGCCCGCATCGTTCACAGGAGTGAGCACTTCTTCCACTGGGTAGGTGGGGTTTACAGCAACCACAACACCGCCCGCTTTCAAAATACCGAAAAAGGCAGCTACGAATTGCGGCAGGTTCGGCATGAAGATGCCAACCCGGTCGCCTTTTTTGACTCCCATTTCCACCAGTGCCGCAGCCATGGCGTTCGACTGCTCATTCATTTCCCGATACGAAATGACCGCACCCTTGAATATTGTACAGGCGCGGTCAGGATACTTGCGCGCAGCTTCTTCCAAAAAGTGGAACAGCGGCGCTTTCGGGTAGTCAATCGTTTGCGGCACACCCTTATCGTAATGTGCCAGCCAGGGTTTGTTGCTCATACTTCCTCCATTGGTTTGTTGGACTTTTGAAGCTGAAACTTAAAAAGAAGTATATACGTGAAGATATTAAAAGTCAATTACAACACCCCATTTTTAATTGAGTTACGGATTAGAGTTTCAATTTCATTGAGTAAATTTTCACTTGCTGGATGGAACCAATGAATGCTTGGGTCAGACTCTTTGAACCAATTGGACTGTCTTCGCACAAAGACGCGTGTAATGCGCCTCATTTCGACTTTGGCTTGCTCCACAGTCATGGAGCCTTGTGCCACACTGACACATTCCCTGTACCCGATCGCGGACATGCTTGGCAATGTGGGGGCGTAACCCTGTTCAAGCAGATCCTTAACCTCATTCACGAATCCATCTGCGAACATCTTATCGATGCGTTCATCCACACGTTGATACAGCTCGGCACGTGGGCGGGTCAAGCCGATGGTGATCAAATGATACGGCGAATCACCCACGCCGCGCTGCGCTGAAAACTTTTTCCCTGTTGTGAAGATCACTTCCAGCGCACGGATCGTCCGGCGGACATTTCTCAGGTCAATGGCTTGAGCCGCTTGCGGGTCAAGTCTAGTTAGTTTTGCGTATAGCCATTCTTTGCCGTGAGTTTCTGCCAAATGTTCAAGGACAGAACGTAAGGCATCATTTGGCGTTACTTCTGGCGGACTCCACCCTTGCGTCACTGCGCGGATATATTGCCCCGTACCTCCAACCAGGAGGGGTAGGCGTCCACGCTCGTGAATGCCTGCAATAATCTCTTGTGCCATTTGTTGAAAGACTGCCAGGCTTAGTGTCTCATCCGGGTTGACGATATCGATCATGTGGTGCGGGACTCGCGCCATTTCTTCAGTGGATGGTTTGGCGGTGCCAATATCCATGCCGCGATAGAAGAGGCGTGAGTCGACGGAAATGATCTCACCTTGCATTTTTTCTGCGAGGCGAAGCGCCAATTCTGTTTTGCCGACGGCGGTGGGACCTACGATGAGGATGACGGGAGGTTTGGTCATTCTGTGGACTATTTCTTTTTCCTATTAAAGAAGAAACCTGTTCCCATTGCGATCCCCAAACCAATGACCAGATCAAGGATGAGGAAAGGCGGGTTAAGGGTACTGTGATATGCGAATCCGCCTTGCTCAAAGAAGACAAATGGGAATCCGAGACGCGAGATGGCGTCGGCGCAGCCACCCAGCCCAAAGAGTGCTGGCAGACCGCAGTCAGAGAAAAGATGCGCGGCAAAGATGTTTATCAAAATAACGACCAAAAGACCGATCAGGAAGCCTTTGAAAAAGTGTTTATTTAGGGTCATATCAATTCTGTTTCCATTCCGGTTCAGGCTTATGTTTCTGGTAAACTTTTGCAACAATCCAATTTTAACACTACCGAGGATGTCTCTATGATCAATTGGCAGGAACTTACCATTGATATGTTCGTGGAACAATTACGCACGGCATATCACCGTTCGTATGGCGATATCAAGCCGGAGTATGGGAATATTGTCAGCTGGGTGGGGCGGCTTTCCTTGGAAAATATTTCGAATTCAGATGCGTTGTACCATGATATTGACCATACCATCATGGTTTCGCTGGCGGGGCTATCGATCATTGAAGGCAAGCATTTGCGCGAAGGCGGTATAACCCCGGCGGATTGGATGCGTTACATGGTGGCGGTTCTTTGTCACGATATCGGGTATGTGAAAGGGGTTTGCAAGAACGATACAGAGAACATCTTCGCCACCGGGGTGGGGGATGAAATGGTGAGTATTCCGCCCGACGGAACCGATGTGGCACTGACTCCATATCATGTGAATCGCAGCAAGTTGTTTGTGCAGGAAAGATTTGGTTCCGGCTTGCTTGAAGATATGGAAACCCATCTCAATGCTGATTTGATCTCTTCCTATATTGAGATGACGCGTTTTCCCTCACCCAAGGATGATTTTTATAAAGACACCAAAGGACTGGGCGGATTGGTTCGCGCGGCTGACTTTGTCGGTCAGCTTGGCGACCCGGATTATTTCCGCAAGACACCGGCTTTGTTCTATGAATTTGAAGAGTTGGGGGTGAATGCCCGGCTTGGCTATAAATCTCCGAACGATATGCGCAAGAACTATGCCAGTTTTTATTGGGAGCAGATTAACCCTTATTTGCAAGATGCGCTGGTTTACCTGCGCCTGACGGAAGATGGAAAACAATGGGTAGCGAACATGCACTCGCATGTATTCGACTCGGAGCATGCATACCGATAAAAAGACTGCCGCAGGGTTAACCTGCGGCAGTCTTTTTATAAATTTTGAGCAAACTTCGTTCACCGCAGTTGGAACAGCGGCGGTAAAGTGCTTTTTCTCCATACGCTTTCCAACGGATGCCCCCCATACCCCAGACCGAGCGTTCGTGCCCGCAATTATTGCATTTGACCTTCCATGCCCTCGATTCTGTTTCCATTGAAGAGAAAATCTTTTCGGAAACAAAAAACTTGGTCAGTTTTTGTATGCTGGAAAGTTCGTTCATTGCGTTTCTCCGTTTAATATTCCCGGATGTGGTCGGTTACTTCATCCAGCCGGGCGACTTCGTCCTCGGTCATGCGCCAGCTTGCGCCGCCTGCATTATCTTCTGCCTGTCTGGCGTTCTTGGCGCCGGGAATAGGCAAAGCACCTTTGCAAATAGTCCAATTCAACGCCACCTGTGAGACGGTCTTTCCGTGAGTTTGCGCGATTTCCTGCAGGGTTTTGATGACGGGCGGCAATTTCTTGAGAAGCTCGGCGTAGTTCGAACCGCGCACACCTGGAGGGGGATTTTCGATGGAATACTTGCCGGTAAGAAGACCCTGAGCAAGAGGGGAGTAGGCAATGAAGCGAATGCCGAGCTCTTTACAGCGCGCCAGTGTGCCATTCTTTTCCGCATCGCGTTTTAGCAGGCTGAATGGCAATTGATTCGAAGCCAGAGAAATCCCTTTTTGAGCCAGTGCGGAATATGCGCGCAACATACGCGTTTCCCAAAAGTTTGAAACGCCCACAGTACGGGTCAAACCTTCTTTAACACATTCTGCCATGCCTTCCATCAAGGTTTCCGGGCTCATGATCGGCGAAGGCCAATGGACTTGGTATAAGTCAACTGAATCCAAGCCCATACGTTCGAGGCTTGCTTTCAAGGCGCGCGGAATGAAGCCCTTGCTAAAGCGCCAGGGCCATGGGAAGAATTTGGTTGCCACCAGAACGGGTTGATCAGTTTCTTTTATGAACTGTCCCAGAAGTCGTTCCGAGCGACCACTGCCGTACACTTCCGCTGTGTCAATAAAACGAACACCCATGTTGAGTGAAATATCGAATGACTCTCGAATGCCTTTGTCTGACTCCCCCGGCTGGTATCCCCAAACTACACGGTCTCCCCATTGCCACGCACCCAACCCCATCTCGACTGCGTGTAAGAACCTGTTTTCATTGCTGACCTCGTTCATTTCGTCTCCTTTGGGGAATTTGGACGATTTTATCTTAAAATATCACTCCCTAAAAAGATTCGGGTTACAATTCGGCTCGCTAAAAATCTAATAGGAACTCATGGAACGAGATCTCCTCACTTTGGAGGTAAGTGGATATCGCTCCCGGAGTTCCGGGAGGTTCCCGTGACAAACAATGCACAAAAGCGGGAAGTGGAATCCGCTGCCAGCCTTAACGACAGGCTGGGCTTGTCCTTTTCCAACTTTTCCCTGCTAACAAGAGCCCTGACCCATCGTTCGTACGCCAATGAACATCAGGATGGGACCATGGACAACGAACGCCTGGAGTACCTCGGTGATGCTGTGTTGGATTTCATCGTAGCGGAATGGGCGTATCGTCATTTTCCAGAACTGCCTGAAGGCGACCTGACCAAGATCCGCGCCCATCTGGTGCAGAACGATCATCTTGCCTCGTTCGCGCGGCAGATCAACCTTGGCGCGGCGCTCGCCTTGGGCGCGGCGAGAAGACCACGGGCGGAAATCACCGTGATAGTGTGCTTGGCTCCACCTTCGAAGCCCTGCTTGGCGCGATCTACCTGGACTCGAATTTTGAAAAAGTAAAAAACTTTGTATTACCTTTTGTCCACCCGTCGCTGGATACGATCCTGGAAGAGATTAACGATCCGAAAAGCCAGCTTCAGGAACAAACACAAGCAATGAAGCTAGGGGCCCCAGTCTATCGTGTAGTCGGTACGAATGGACCTGATCATGCCCGTACCTACGACGTGGAAGCCGAGATTGCCGGTCAGGTTAAAGGGCGTGGCACAGGCTCCAGCAAAGCCAATGCCGAACGTGAAGCCGCAAGGGATGCCCTGAAGAAAATTTGAAAACGGTCCTGAGCGTCGATTACCAAAAATCTGAAATCATCAATCGAAAATCTGAAATCACCACATGCCTCTTCGTCTAAAATCACTTGAACTGCAAGGATACAAAACCTTCGCCTCGCGCACAACCTTTGAGTTTGCCGCGGGTGTGACTGCCATTGTCGGACCGAACGGTTCGGGCAAATCGAACATCGCCGACTCGCTGCGCTGGGTGCTGGGCGAACAGTCCTATGCCTTGTTGCGCGGCAAGAAGACCGAAGACATGATCTTCTCCGGTTCTGAGCATCGTGCTCGTGCGGGTTTGGCGCAAGCCACCATCAACTTCGACAACACCGACCAATGGCTGCCGCTCGACTTCACCGAAGTCTCGATGGGGCGCGTCGCCCACCGCGATGGTCATAACGAATACATCATCAATAACCAGCAAGTCCGCTTGCGCGAGATGAATGAATTGCTCGCCCAAGCCGGTTTGAGCGAAAGAACCTACACCATTCTCGGTCAGGGTTTGGTGGATGCCTCCCTCGCCCTCAAAGCCGATGACCGTCGTCGCCTTTTTGAAGAAGCTGCCGGTGTGGGCTTATACCGCGCCCGCCGTGATGATGCGCTTAAACGTCTCAACGACACCGAACACAACCTCGAACGCGTGCTCGACATCATGTCTGAACTTGAGCCGCGCATCCGCAGTTTGGAACGGCAAGCAAAACGCGCCATTGAATTTGCCCGCTCCCAAGCGGACTTGAAAGTGATCTTGCGCGAGTGGTATGGCTATCACTGGCATCGCTCTCAACGCGACTTAACCGACGCACGCGAATCCGTCCGCACTCAGGAAGTCCGCGTGAATGAAACGCGTGTGATGCACGAGAAGTCACAAGCAGAGTACAACTCTTTCCGCGAACGCCTCTCTGGGTTGCGCGCGCATTTGAATGAATGGCACCGCAAAGCTGCTGAGTTGCACACCCAACGCGAGTCTCTTAGCCGTGACCTCGCCGTGCTCGAAGAGCGTCGCCGCTCACTGACTGCGCAACAGGCATCGATTCTTTCTGATCAGGAAAGCGCGATGAATGAATTGCATCTCGCGCGCGAACGCTATCAAGCCGCCGAAGCGGACATTGCCCGTGTGCAGACTGAGTTTGACGAAGCCAAAACGCAAAACGAGAATGCACAAAATGCATTGTCTACTCGTCAGTCGGAACGTTCGGGCATCGAAGAGCAAATTAATTCGATCCGGAATCAGATCGAAACGCTGACTCAACAACGCGCCGAAAACAACGCCCGCCTCGATGAACTTAAGTCTCGCATTGAAGCGCAGAGTCAAAAGATTGCACAAACTCAATCTGCGATTGCCAATGCCGAATCACAAACTGAAAAGGCAAAAGCGCAATACGAATATGCCCGCAAGAATCGCGAAGGTATTGCCGAAACC
Organism: Candidatus Villigracilis vicinus; assembly: GCF_016702885.1. NCBI lineage: Bacteria > Bacillati > Chloroflexota > Anaerolineae > Anaerolineales > Candidatus Villigracilaceae > Candidatus Villigracilis > Candidatus Villigracilis vicinus. The sequence goes on along the minus strand of NZ_JADJDD010000005.1, from coordinate 81,356 downwards.
TTGCAACGTGCCGAAGATAAAGCCCTCGCCAAACGCGCCGAAGTGGATCGCCTCGATGGCGAACGCCGCGCCGCGCTTGAACGCCGCACGAAGGAAGAATCTGAACATTCGCGCTTGAAGGCGCAGCTCGAAGTGCTCGAACAGTCCGAGCAGTCGCTGGCGGGGTATGCCGAAGGCGCGCGCTTCCTGCTCGATGCCGCGCGTCAGTCACGCCTCAATGGCGCACGCGGTGCGCTCTCGTCCGCGCTGGATGTGCCTGCCGAACTCGAAACTGCCATTGCCGCCGCGCTCGGTGACACGCTCGATGCGGTGCTGATCGATGCAAGTGAATTAGAAAATGCTTTGCAGTTACTCGAGTCCGATGAAGCTGGTCGTGCTGCTTTATTGCCAGTCGATCAGATTTCCGAAGTCTTTAAGACTTCGGAAATCTCTGATGATATTTTAGGTGTTGCCTCCGAACTCGTCAACGCGCCGGAAGAACTTCGCAGTGCGGTGCGACTCACGCTTGGTCAGACTCTCATCGTCCGTGACCGCGCGACGGCCCGCAGATTGCAAGCGGACCTGCCGACTCATGCTCGCGCCGTGACTCTGCGTGGAGAAGTCTTCCGCGGTGACGGTTTGGTCATCGCTGGCAAAACCGCCTCTTCCTCAACCTTGAGCCGGGGACGCCAGAAACGAGAATTCGACTCCGCCTTGAGCGGACTCGTCTCTCGTCTCGCCGAGTCGAATGACTTGGTGGAACGCTTGTCGAACGAATATACCGAAGCGCAACGCGAACTGATGCAAATCGAATCGGATGCGCGCGAAACCCGCGTCAGATTAGGGGAAGCCCAGGAGACTGAGCAACAGGCTGGGTTGGAGTCTGAGGCGATGGCTCGGACGTTGGAATGGCAGAAGAGTCAGTTAAGTCAACTGCAGGGAGAGGCTGAAGAGTCGACATCCCTTCAAGGAAAGATCAGTGAGTCGTCGGTGGAGGTTGAAGAACAATCTTCGCAGGCTCATGCGGAATTGAAAGTGGTTGCGGCGAAACTCGCGGAACTGGAAGCGGGGGAGTTGCAGGAACAAGTCTCGTACTGGACGATGCGCGCGGCGGTGGCGGAGCAAAGCCTGAGCGCGGCGCAAACGAAATTGAAGGAACGCGGTGATGAGATCACGCGTTTGGATTCGCGCCGTGTGGAATTGGCGAACCGCCTGACGGAGTTGGACGGCGGCTTGCATAGTTTGGATGCCGAGAAGGCATCCCTGCGTGAACGTGAGTCTGCGCTGAACGTGCAGATCGAAGAGATGCGCATTCAGATCGAACCGGCGGAGAAGGAACTCGCTGCGGCGGAACAGGAAGAAGCGCGTTTGCAGGAATTGGAAAATAATGCCCAGCGCGGCTTTGCAAATGCCGAGCGCATGTTGGGGCAGGTGCAGTTGGAGCAAACCCGCAAGCAGGAAGCGCTCGATAATTTACAACAAAAGATCAGCGACGATTTTGGTTTGGTGATGTTTGAGTATGCGGCGGATATGACCGGACCCGTGCCGCTGCCTATCGAAGGCATGGTGGAGCAGTTGCCGATCGTCACCGAACTCGCGCCGGACTTGGAAGAACAGTTGACGCATAACCGCGCGCAATTGCGCCGCATGGGCGCGATCAACCCGGATGCGAAAGCGGAGTTTGAGCAGGAAAAAGAACGCTACGAGTTCATGAAGACGCAGGTCGAAGACTTGCACAAAGCCCAGGCAGACTTGAAGCATGTGGTGGCGGAACTCGATGAGTTGACCAAGCAGGAATTCGTGAAAACTTTCGACGCTGTCGATAAGCAATTCCGCGAAACCTTCGTGCGTCTGTTCGGCGGCGGCTCGGCGAGACTTGCACTGACCGACCCCGAGAATTTGGTCGAAACCGGTATCGAAATTGAAGCCCGTCTGCCGGGGCGACGTGAGCAAGGCTTGGCATTGCTCTCCGGTGGGGAACGCAGTCTGACCGCGATCGCGTTGGTGTTCGCCTTGTTGAAAGTGTCGCCAACCCCCGTCTGCGTGATGGACGAAGTGGACGCCATGCTTGACGAAGCCAACGTGGGGCGCTTCCGTGACCTGCTGGTGGACTTGAGCAAGGATACGCAGTTCATCGTCATTACGCATAACCGCAATACGGTGCAAGCCGCAGATGTGATCTACGGCGTGACGATGGGGCGCGACTCGGCGAGTCAGGTGATCAGTTTGAGACTCGATCAGGTGACGGATGATATGTTGAAGCGGGGATAGGGGACGACTGACCGCGGACGATTGACGATGGAAAGCCCTGTCCCAGTTTTGGGGCGGGGCTTTTTTGTTTTGGAGTAGACGATATAATTTGTACTACCTAATATTGAAACCTTTTATGTTCTGAATAATATATTCCCCCCTGTGTTTTGAGAATCCTCATGCCTAATAAATTAGAAGTGCTTCTTTCCCAGTTACAAGAACAAATTGAACCGGCGCAACGTTTGCAGTTGCTCAATGATCTGAGCGAGGAATACGCAGACATTGATTATCTTAAAGCGTTTGAAACCGCGGAGGAGATGTATCAACTTGCGTTGAGTCATAATATTGACCATTTCGTTGCACAAGCACTTAGTCAAAAGGCGTGGCTTCATACCAGTTTTGGAAATGTACATGAAAGCTTTGCATTTGTTTCTCAAGCTCAGCGGATTTATACCCGGCTCGGCGATGAAAAAGGACTAGCGCAGACTTCTTTACATGCATCGGCGGTCTTGCGGCGTTTGGGGGATTATCCAGGTGCTCTAGAGGAGGCATTGACCGCTTTGGATCTTTATCAAACATATAGAGATCGGCAGGGTGTTGCGGAGACAATGGCGAGGCTGAGTTACTTATATGTTCATCTTGGGGATTATGAACAGGCAGAAATTTATGGATTGAAAGCGTATAGTGAGTTTGAGGTAATTAAGGGATCAGGTGGAATTTATAAGTTTTCCATTCCTAATAGTTTGGCTATGGCGTATTTTCATCAAAATAAACCCATCGAAGCGATGAATATCTTTTTAAGAGAAGTCGAATTCCTTCGAAGACAAAATAATAAATCGGATTTGGGAGTTGCTCTTAACAATCTAGGCACGGTTCTTTTAGAACTTGATAGATTGGCAGAAGCAGAGGAATTAGTTGCTGAGGCACTACTGTTGGATGTGGAAACCAATCATCGGTATGGCGAAATTAATTGTTTATTTACCTTGGGTGAGATTGAAGAAAAAAAGAAAAATTATGAAGGAGCAATTTTATATTATAGCCAGTCTTTAGAGAAAGCCATTGCAAATCATGTCGAACAGATCGTTTATGAATTACATGATCGCTTGGCTGTTGTATATGAATGCGTTGGGCAAGTCGAAATGGCATTTGATCATCTTAAGAAGTATCGAAAAATAAGAGAGCCTCTTTTTAAAACAGAGTCTTTGGATCGTATACGTGGTTTGAGGATTGTTCATGAGACGAAACAGGCAATAGAAGAAGCCCGACGTAATGCTGAAGTTGTGTCACAACGAAATCGTGAAATTGAATTATTGCAGAAGACACTGACAACTACGAGCACATATCCTGAAAGACGGCATATTTTGGATGTTGTCTGCATGGAAATGTTAAGCACACTTAAATCTACTCTGAGCATGGCGATCACTATTGATAGCGATCAGCAACACGGAACCATTGAGGCGGGGTTTCATGGAGATAATAAACTTGATTTACTAGATCTTAAACTAAGCGAATTAATAGACCGAGATTCTCAATTAGTTATTAATATCCTTGATAGTGGGCGAATCGAAATGATCCGCGATGTCGATTCTTATTTTGGAAGTACATCCCGCTTGGCTGCTGTTGTAAAGAAAATGGGTATTTCTAGTTTGATTGCCATGCCCATCATAGTTGATAAAAGAACTGTCATGGTTTTGGTCGTCGGATTTGATACCAAACGAGAATTCACAGACGCGGATATCAACCTCGCCACCACCTTGGCTGCCTCACTTAGTCAGATTTTCGAAAATGCACATCTTTATCAAAGCCTGGTAGCGGCTCACGATACCCTGTCCAAAGCATATGACGCCACTATAGAGGGATGGGCAAAAATACTGGAATTGCATGATCTGGAGACAGAGGGACATGCGCGTCGTGTTACTGAGCAAACCATCAAACTTGCCCAAGCCTTTGGTGTAAGCAACGACGAGATCATCCATATTCGACGTGGCGCGCTTTTGCACGATATTGGCAAATTGGGCATCCCTGATCAAATTATTCTTAAGAATGGAAGTCTAACTGAAGAAGAATGGGAGATTATGCGTAAGCATCCACAGTTTGCTTATGAAATGCTTGCGAATATTGAATATTTAAAACCTGCCTTGGAAATTCCTTATTGTCATCATGAAAAATGGGACGGAAGCGGGTACCCACAAGGGTTAAGGGGTGAGCAAATTCCCTTAGCGGCACGTCTTTTTTCTGTGGTTGATGTGTGGGATGCGCTTCGCTCTGATCGCCCATACAGAAAGGGATGGAGTGATGAAGAAGTGTATGAATATATTCGATCATTGTCAGGCAAACAATTTGACCCCAAGGCGATGGAAGCTTTTTTGACTATGATGGGACAATGAAAGTTTAATTGGAATACTTATTCTTTTAATAAAGGAATGTTTAATGACTATAACTTACCGCTCTTTCCTGCAAGACCAAGATAAGCAATTGATGATCGACCTTGCTGGTCAATTCCAGACAGACCACTTGCACGTAGTTGACCTGCCGTATCGGCTCAGTTCGTGGGGATTGGACGATAAGGAAAATGTCCGCTTGTGGTTTGATGGGGAGAATCTGGTCGCTTGGGCGGTGCTGCAAAGTCCGTTTTGGGGGATCGATTATGCTTGCGATGCTGACTATCAAGACTTGTTCAAGGAAATCCTTGCATGGGCAGATGGACGTGCTCGAGCCGTGATCGGTACGCCGTACGAGCGTTCGGCTTGGTTCGTCAATGTGTTCTCGGGGCAAGAGTCTCGCAAAAAAGATTTGGAGTCGCTGGGCTTTGCCTGTCAATCTGACGTGGGGGAGGATTCATGGTCGAAGGTGTTCATGAAGCTTTCACCTGAGCCCAAGCTATATGAACCGCCTGCTGGGTTTACTGTCCGCCCGCTGGGTGGGGACGTAGAGAAGTATGTGGCGTTGCATCAGTCTGTGTTTGAGAGCAAGAACATGACGATTGAATGGCGCGGGCGCACGCTGCAAAGTCCGCTTTATAAGCCGGAACTGGATCTCGTGGTCGAGTCACCGACGGGTGAGTTGGCGGCGTTTTGCATTTGCTGGTTCAACGAGAAACTGTCTGCGGGTCAGGTCGAGCCGTTGGGTGTGCATGCGGATTATCGTCAACTCGGGTTGGGCAAGGTGGCCTTGTCGCATGGCGTGAGTCGACTCCGCTCACTGGGGGCGAAGGATATTTTTGTCGAAACCGATAATTATCGCAATGAGGCGTTTAATCTCTATCAGTCTTATGGATTTGAAGTGATTCAGGATGTGCTTGTGTATCGGAAAGATTATTTATAGTGATAATGATAGAAGGAGAGAATATCATGTTAGCGACCACACAGAACCAAGTCAAAGATGGTGATCAATGCGAAGTCATCAAGGGAACCCATGCGGGCAAATCGGGAACTATCCGCGATATCAAAACGAGTAAGACGGGTCAAGTCACCATTACGGTGGTACAGTCAGATGGGGAAAGATTTAAGACCCTTGCTAGAAATGTTGTTGTCAAAAAAAGATAGGAGCCCATATGACAAACCCGGAAGAAGCAGTCATCATCAACTCGCTTATGCGGCAGGCGTTGGTCTCGATGCAGGAAGTGATGGGGGAAAATGGCTTGAACGCCGTTTTGAAATCGTGTGGCTTGGAAAGATTCGCAGGGAATTTTCCCCCGAATAACCTTGAGCCAGCCATCAAGACTTCACAGTATGCGCAATTAAACCAGGCAATCGAAGATTTTTATGGGCGCGGCGGCAGGGGCATGTTGCAGCGAATTGGCAGGGCGTCGTTCCAATATGGTGTGCGGGAACAAGCGGCATTACTGGGAATTGCAGGGGTGGCGCTCAAAGTGCTGCCAGAAAAACAGCGCATCAAGTTCATTTTAAATGGAATGGCAGATGCGTTGAAGAAAAGCAATTCGCAAGTCAAGGCATGGCTGGACGAAAGCGGTGATAAACTCGCCTATGTGGATGCCACTTGCGGCGTTTGCAACTCGCGGCATAGCGACCATCCCATTTGCCATCTCTATATTGGGTCCGTTTCTGAGGCGGTGAAGTGGGCGACCGGGAAGGATTATGAAGTTACCGAAACACACTGCACCGCGAAAGGCGATGAGTATTGCCGGTTTGAGGTTGGGGAGTTAAAAGAACAGGCGACATAGTTCCTTCTCATTGGAACGATCCGTTTCACGGCAGAATGAAAAAAACATAATTAACCCCGAACATAATTTGGACGCAGAAAAGGCAAAGAGAGTGTTTCTTAAAAGTTGCCGCCTTCAAGGAGTACGCGTTAAGAACTTAACGCAAAGATGCAAGGTCGCAAAGAAAACCCTTTAAATCTTAGCGACTTTGCGTTAAACATCTCGACCAATTTCAAAAGAATATGCAAGGTAGCAACCAGCGTTTACACCGCACTTGCATTCGGGGCAAGTGTCCGCGCTCTATTGCTCTTAAAAATAAACTCACCCGCGAATCCTTAAATTCGGGGTGAGTCATTTTTTTGTTCTTAATGTACTTGTACTTTGTTATTACGGTTTCGGCGTTTCTGTTGCATTGTTGGCCGCATCGAGGGTCGAAACTGATTTTGCCTGTGCAGTCTTTTGGGCATCGGCGGCGGCGGTGGCGGCAGTGATGAAGTTCGGTTCGGTGGGAACACGCTGCTGCCAGACATCGAAGGTTTCAACGCCGTATTCATCATGGAGGGAGGTGAGCCATTCCTGGAAGACGGTGTCTTTGGCAGTTTGGAACTGATCTTCGGTAAGCGGGCGTTCCTGGCGTGCGATCAACTGAATGATGTGAAAGCCAAAGCTGGATGCCACAGGTTCGGTGGTGAAGTCGCCGGGGGTTTCGAGCGCGTAGGCTGCGGTTTCGAATTCAGGCACCATGGCGCCTTTGCCGAACCAGCCGAGGTCGCCGCCCTGTTGACCAGAGCCAATGTCGGTGGAATTGTCGAAGGCAAGGGTGGCAAAGTCTTCACCAGCTTGCAGGCGGGCGATCAGGTCTTTGGCCGTCTGTTCATCCGCAACAAGGATGTGGCGCGCGCGGATCTGTTCTTCGAAGGGGCGCACGTCGGCGGTGATGATCTCCTGCATTCTTTCACGCAGAATGTTGTTGGTGAAGAATTCACGATAGTACTGTTCATCAAAGCCGTATTTGGTTAGGTTTTCATTCGCATCCGTGAGCAGACCTTCAAATGCCTCGCGGGTGAAGGGGGTGGCAGTAGGCAGGGGAGTGGATGTGGGTCCTGCGGTGGGTGTTGCTGTAAGTTCGAGTGTGGCTGTGGCGGTCGGCTCGAGTGTGGCGGTTGTTTGGGCGCTGCCATCCGTTGTCGCCTGGGCAGCAACCGTGGCGGTGGAAGCAGGCGTCGCCGTGAATTGAGGCGTGTTCGTCGCTTCGGGGGTGGCGGTGATGAACTTCAGCAATTCCGCGGGGTCGGTCGGCATGCTAATGGCGGTTGGTGTGGCGGAGGGGATGGGGGTGCCATCCGGAAAGAAGTTGAAGCCTTCTTCGACCTTGGCATTGAGTTCTTCTTCGCTGACGGTGATGCCGCGTTTTTCGGCTTCGAGGCGGATGAGCTGTTCGTCGATCATTGCATCCAGTACAGATTGACCAAGCACTTCCGGCAGGTTGAGCTGTGCATCAATGTTCTGCAGTTGGCTGCTCAGATCCATGCCAAAGTATTGCTGGTATTGCAGGTACTGGTTGTAGTTGTCGATCAATTGCTGGCGGCGCAAACGCACGCGCGGTTCAAGGTCTTTGACGAGGATCTTGGTTTCGCCGACCTTTGCAACGGTGCGATTGAGCTGCAGGTAGTTGATGTCGAGCCAGCCATAGATGAGCAGAAGCACGACCGCGCCAATGATGCCAAAAAAGGTATACATGATGAGGCGGGTCTGTTTTTGCTCGCGTTCGAGGCGGGCGACATGCTTTTTATGCAAAGCGGGCTTTTTGCCCGATTCGTTGGTCATGGTCATACTCCCTTTTACCGCAGCCTTCACATGGAAGGTTTAAGATTCTCGCGGTAATTTTTTGCGGTGATGGATAGATAAAATTTCGGGGCATGGAACCTGCCCATGCCCCGTGCGTTTTTGTTCGATGCCTAATCAACGCCGCGATTGGCGAAGGGCAGGAGCGCAACGTGGCGCGCCTGTTTCACCGCTGCCGCCACCAAGCGCTGGTGTTTGGCACATGCGCCGGTTTGGCGGCGCGGGCGTAAGTTGCCATCTTCTGTCACGTACTTGCGGAGAAGGTCAACTTTCTTGTAATCGATGGTCAGGGTCTTGTCGGCACAGAACTGGCAGAACTTGGGTTTCGCAAAGAATTTGCGATCACCGCGCTCGCCGCCTTCGCCGCCTGAACTGGATCGTTCGGGTCGTTCGTCACTCATGGTTTACTCCAATTTTGTCACTCTGCTTGCATATAGACGTGCGTTCTTCCATCCCTTTTCCATATTTCAAAAGGCTCTTGCACGCCGCCTCTCAGAGTGACATTAAGTATTAGAGGGAAATTCCTCTTCTGTTGACCCGTTCACGGGTTCAACAGCGGAGGTTTCTGTCTGGTTATTCGCTTCACGCCGGTCGCCGAGCATCATCATTTCATTGGCGACAATTTCCACGCTGGTGTGCTTTACGCCTTCCTTGTCATCCCAGCGGCGGGTTTGCAGGCGTCCTTCCACATAGACCTGCTGACCCTTTACGAGATACTGCTTGCATATCTCTGCCAGCGTTCCCCAAGCCACGATGTTGAACCATTCGGTTTCATTGTGGCGTTCGCCGTCTGCGCTGTTCCAGGTGCGGCTGACCGCCACCGTGAAGGTGGTTACCGGTTTACCGGAAGGGGTATAGCGCATCTCGGGGTCTTTCCCTAAATGTCCAATGATCTGAACTTTGTTAAGTCCTCGGCTCATGATTCACTCCTAAATAAGAATGCCGGGTAAAACTAGTTGCCAACTACAGAAAGCATATGGCGCATGATCGACTCCTGGTAACGCAGGTTGCGTTCCAGTGTCGATATGGCGGCGGGGCTCAAGGATACATTCATGAGAACGTATTGACCTTCGCGGTGCTTGTTGATCGAGTACGCCATACGGCGGCGACCCCAAACCTCAGCCTTATCAATGCTGCCACCAGATTCGGTGATCCAACCCTTCACCTTATCGAGCACGCCATTCATGGCGGTCTCATCCAGGTCGGGCTGAATGATGCACATCAGTTCGTAATTACGCATGTGGGAAAACCTCCTTTCCATGGGTTTGTTCCTGTTCAAACCGTGGGTTTGCCGGGAACGGAAAGGCACGTATATATGAAACGTACCTAAATTGTAGCGGGCGAAAGTTTACCACAGGATTTGGATTCAGGGGATGAGCCTTGCCGCTCTGACTCGTACCTGGGCTTGATACAGTTCTTCGGCATTTTCTACGCGGTATATTTTTTTCCTAACAAACCTGTAAATTCCGTAAAGAAAAATTTGCAATAAAATCTAAAAAATAAAAGCATAGGAGTGGGACATGCGAAATAGACACACCCCAAGATTCGAACCTGTAAAAATACTACTGCCTTGCTATTTATCAGATCGGTCATCTCCAGAAGGAAACAGGCTCACCACCCCGCGAATTGCCGGGCTTTGCTCAAAAAGAAAGGCTATCGTATCGTCGTCCGGGCTAATGACTGATCAGTTTACAGGACAAGGTCGCCAAGAAAAAAGGCAGAAAAAACTGCTGGAAGAGATGAAAAAGAGCCTCCGGAGACGATTTCGGAACTCCTCTTTGTGGACGAAGTCAGCCTAGATCTGGATCCTCCCTTGCATGCTTGCTGGATGAAGCGAGGACAGAAGGTTGTTCCGGCTTTACAGCCTGGCACCAAGCAACATCGCCATATCTTTGGAGCTTATTCATGGAATACAGATCGGATTTCTTGGCGATGTGCAGATTGGAAGAATAGTCGACGTTTTTGGGTTTGTTGAGTATTGTTGGTTGAATGTTATCCAACTGGACGCATTGTTTTGGTCATGGATAACGTTTCATATCATAAAGCGCTTCTGTTCTGGCGGCTTTGTCGTTATTCGAACATCGTCTTTTGGTGATTTGGCTGCCTCCTTATTCTCCAGAATTGAACTTGATTGAACGGTATTGGAAACACTTGAAAGAACTTGCTTGTGTGAATAAACTGCACGACTCAATTGAGGATGTTCTTGCTTCTGCTGAATATATGCTGACGCAACAAAATGATCCAACCAGCATTTTTAGAATGTCTTTTTCTAAACTATTATGAACGACTACTTAACAAACCTGTAAATTCCGTAAAGAAAAATTTGCAATAAAATCTAAAAAATAAAAGCATAGGAGCGGGGACATGCGAAATAAACACACCCCAAGATTCAAACCTGTAAAAATACTACTGCCTTGCTATTTATCAGCTCCCATCTCCAACGCGAACATCCTGTGGGGTGGGGCAGCGACCGCCCTGCTGGGAGCGACCCTGGCGGAGTGGCAGCGCAAGCGAGCGGAGGAAGAGATGGCGGTGGCAGGACGAATGCGGGGCGCAAGGCGTACCAAGCCATGATACAGGAGAAGCGCATTGTGGGGTCCTTGCAGGCAGAACAGAATGCGAAAGCGGCATAAACGCATTACCTGCCTGTTCGAATGCGAGAGCTTCTGGAGTTAAAAAGTTGGATTTACTGCTAGCTTTGATAAGATTAGTAATTCATATATCATAAAGAAATAATAGAAAGGTATAGCTGTATGAGTTCAACCGATGAAAGAGATGTTAATCCAATTCAAGAAATAATTAACTTGGTTGAAAATGTTTCATGACTAAAAACTTTCGGCTTTCTTAGAAATTTTCAAAAAGTAGAAACCAATATTGTTATATATAACTCAGAGCAATGCCGGGTGAAAGTAGTTTGGGGAGGATGGGATCCCTCAGCGGGTAATTCAATAAGCATCTATTATGGCAGACTTCACGTTTTAGATGAAAATATAAAAATGATATGGAATGAAGAGGAATGCCATTGTTGGCATAGGTTTGAGCATGTTATTCACTTTCTAAACGGTGTTTCTCCAGTTGAAGCAGCCAAACTAGATTATTCCACACCTATAACAAGTAATTATTTTATTGATGAAGTTAGAAATAAATTTCATCGCCGCCAACCGGAATGGTTGATGCACATGCATATGGATGTATGGAAACATTATGGCGCTAATTTTTTTGAATTATTTGACCTTCGCCGACCAGATTTATGGGAGAGCTATAGAAAATTTCTTAAGGAAATGTATGATATTCAAGGGCGTATTCCATTCATCAAACCGCCGATGGATAAGGTCTGCTAAACCTAATGTTCTTAAGGTGACAGTCACTTTTAAAGTGACTGTCACCTGGCTGGGGAGGAGCAGAGATTACGATAAATCCACCGCTGCCAATGGATAGCCCATATATTGTTGAACAAATTATTGTGGAGGTTTTACCATGAATAACTATAAACAATCTGTCTCATTGCAAAATCTAGTACGCCTGATTCAGGATCACAAAATTTTTTTAGATAGACTTTCGCCTCAGATTATCGAAGCTGTTAAAAAACTTGGTGCTTATAGAGAATTAATAGCAACCGAATTTGTATGGGTAATGAATTACGATGATAAGGATGAATTAGTCAAAAATCTACAGGAATTGAATGAATTGGGTTTTCTTTTTGCAGGGGGAGGAGTGGGCTGGACAGCAGCTGATGTTTTTGGCGACTTAATTGAGAAACAGGGAGTAAATATAAACTTCAAAGAAGTTAGATGGCGCGGACCCAGCGACTGTTTCATTATTGAGAGGTAGTTGGGTTTGGTTTGCTTGGTGACTGAGAAATACCACAGTGGATACAAATTCTATTTGAAATGAAGTTGATTCAAGTTCATCTTAATAAATTTATTGTAGAATTAATTTACAAAGGAGATGGGAAATGAAAATAGGTTACAAAAAAGTATGGGGAATTCTATGTCTTATGCTGAGCGGTCTTTCTTGTTGTTTGGTAGTGGCATTCAACCAAACAGGTGAAGCAATTCCCCCCGCTATTGTGGGTGTCTTTTGGTTGTTTTTTGTCTTGGGAATATTACTTCTGACACGCAGTTATGTTGAAGTATGGAAAGAGATTCTGATTATCAAACCTTTGATCGGGTCAGGTGTGAAGCGTTATAGCTACCAGTCTTCAAAGGATTTTTCCATCGAAGAGGATGAAGTGCTTTTGATCAATAACGGTACTCGTCAAAAATTACCTGTTTCAAAATGGCTGGTAGACAAACGCGGCTGGACATCCTTTCTTGAGTGGATCAAAGCTGGTCAATAGGGTTGAGGGTAAAATGCAAAAATATTTACCAACTATTTCCATTTTGCTCTTGGGCGTCACGCTGATTTCATTTGTGGTTTATCCAACAATCAGCCCGGTTTTAGCGATAACTTCCCTACTCCTCAGCCTCACCTCTCCACCTACACCATCTCCACTAAACACAAAGGGACCGAACACGCCCGCGCCAAAATCCTCAAAGAGGTGGGCGTGATGGTACTCACACTCGTTATCATATTCTTCATCGGTGGGATAGCGTCCATGCTGGCGAATGTCCAAGTGGGGATGCGATGGGGCACTATGGCGGGACTCGTGTCCGCGATTGCGGCGAGCTTTGTGGTGGGATACCTTGTCCGCGTGGGGATGGGGGCGGGTATAAGGTAGCCCATCCCAAGAAATGGTGGCCCACTCCATGCGAGCATCCTGTGGGGCGGGGCAGCGACCGCCCTGTTGGGAGCGACCCTGGCGGAGTTGTTTTACTTCACATAAATGGGATTGCTATAGATCCAGCCGCGTCGTTTGCCTAGGTAATTGTGATAGGCTTCCACACGGTAGACGCCGGGCTCGGTAGTGATGTGAGTGCAGGCTTGCTGGTTCTTCCAGCTTTGGAGGGGCAGCCCGTCTTTGTAAAGAATGATCTCGGCGGGGAAGGGCAATTTGGTTTGCAAGGTCACACCCCCTCTGGCGGGAATCTCATCCCCCATGATGACGGAGTCATCCCGTCCCTGGGCGGTAAAACGGAATCCCTTGGTGGGGGCGGGTAGGTCATAGCCCACAAAACAATGCCCGGCGGCAAACGCTTTATAAATGAGGGCACGGTCACTGGTCACGTCCCCAGTGAGCGGTTCAGGAAGAAGCGCGTGAGTGTTTACGGTGCGGAAGTGGAATTCATAAGGGAAGATGATGCGGTGGATGGGTCCCATATGCATGTCCAGCGCGTGCGCATCCGAGCCGCCGATGGCGACCACCTTGTTGCCTGTGGCAAGAAGCTCATCCCATTTGGCGAGCGTGTTGGGAATGGGCTGGTTGGCAACAAAAGCGGGGAAGAAGGCATAGAATGCGCCGTGTAATTTGGTCGGCACCACGGTCTTTAGTTCACTGAGAGCATTCCACAATTCGATGCCGGTGTAGTTCTGAACCGACCAGTCTTCCCACGAAATGTCGGTTTCGTTGAAGGCTTTAGCTTCGGGGTCGTCGGGGTGGGCAAGGAAGGCGAGTCCGCCGGTTTCGCGCACCTGATTGATAAGCTGTTGCGGATTCTCGGCAAAGGTTGCCATCTCGCGGTTCGCCCCGAAGACCAACAGGTGATTCTTTTGCGGGTCACGTGCCTGGTCATGCACTTCTTCCCCGATCAACATCAGAAGCTTTTTGTTCTTATCTTTGTAATAGCCTTCAAACCCCTGCACAAGAATATTGTGATCGGTAACGATGACCACATCCACACCGGCTTTGAGCCCGGCGGCGGCAATATCTTTGTGAACGCCGCTGCCATCAGAGTAGCGGGTGTGCATGTGCAGGTTAACGATGACTTCGTGCATGAGTTTCCTCTTTTGTAATAGACCTGACGGGTTTCTAGAACCTGTCAGGTCTAAAGTTATATTCAGTGTGAGAGCTTTTTAAGCTCGTTTGACGATTCACTTCACGAACAGGTATAATTTGCCCGCTAAATTCTAGGAGGCACATTCGCATGTCAAACGTTTTGAATATCGCATTAATTATAACCTCAGTGGGTTTGATCCTCAGCGTGATCCTGCAGAGCAAGGGTGCAGGCTTGGGCGGTCTTACCGGCGCGGACACCGGCGGTGTGTTCACTGCCCGCCGCGGCATTGAGCGAATTCTTTTCTGGGTGACGATCGGACTGAGCGTTATTTTCTTCGCGCTCGTCATCACCATCATCATTCTTGGACAATAATTCCACCACCCTTGAAAGGTCCGCCTGGATAGTTTGCCCGGTCTTCGGGCGGGGCGGTCCTTTCTTTTTTCCCCAAAACCAAACATTATGAAACGATTACGCTGGCAGATCCTGGTCGTAGCAGTGACCCTTGTGATCGTGGCATTGCTGCTGCTCAGCCAACAGCCGGTGACGACCATCACCCTGCCCGAAGCGGCACCCGGCGGCATTTATACCGAAGCGCTCATCGGTTCGATGGGACGCCTCAACCCGATGCTGGATTGGAACAACTCCGCTGACCGGGATGTGAACCGCCTCATCTTTAGCGGGCTGGTCAAATTCGATTCCCGCGGCTTGCCCCAGCCAGACTTGGTAGAATCCTGGGGCGTTTCTGCAGACGGCAAAGTGTATAACTTCTCCCTGCGTCAGAGTGCGGTCTGGCATGACGGTCAACCCGTGACGAGCGATGATGTGATCTTTACCATCGAAGCCATAAAAAGCTCCGGCTCGCTCTTCCCGCAGGATATCAAAGACCTATGGACGCAGATCGAGATCAAACGCCTCGACGACAAGACTTTCCAGTTCACTCTGCCTGAGCCTTTTTCTCCCTTTTTAGATTACGTCACCTTTGGCATTCTACCCAAGCACCTGCTTGAAAATATTCCCGCAGACCAACTTCCCAATGCAGAATTCAACTTGAAGCCAGTGGGCACCGGTCCATATAAATTTGACCGGCTGCTAACCAGCGGCGGACAGATCACGGGCGTGGTGCTGACCGTCAATCAAGAGTACTTCCTCGGTCCGGCATTTGTGGAGCAGGTGGTATTTCGATATTTTCCCAATTCTGCCACTGCCCTGGATGCCTACCGTCAGGGTGAGGTGATGGGCGTCAGCCAGTTGACGCAAGATGTGCTGGATGCCGCCCTTCAAGAGCCGGGTCTGTCTGTGTACACCAGCCGCCTCCCGCAAATGGGCATGATCTTCCTTAACCTGAACAATCCCGCCGTTGCCTTTTTGCAGGATGCGAACCTGCGCCGCGCGTTGATGTTGGGCGTGAACCGTACCGTCATTGTCTCGCACATCCTCAAAGGGCAAGCCATCATCGCGGATAGCCCCATCCTGCCAGGCTCGTGGGCTTATTACGATGAGATCGAGAAATTCCCCTACGATCCTGAAGCCGCTACCCAGATCCTCAATAAGGAAGGCTATGTTTTCACTGCCGGAAGTACGGTCCGCTCAAAGGATGGGCAGCCGCTGGCATTCACTCTCGTTCACCCGGATGATGCGATCCACACTCAGATCGCTGCCGCCATTCAAGCAGATTGGGCATTGATCGGTGTGCAGCTTAATTTACAGCCCGTCTCCTATGACGCCCTGGTCAATAACCATTTGGCAACCCGCAGTTACGAAGCTGCCCTGGGTGACTTGAACACCTCGCGCACACCCGACCCTGACCCCTACCTCTTCTGGCATCAAGCCGAAGCCACCGGCGGACAGAACTATTCCCAATGGGATAACCGCACTGCAAGCGAGTTCCTCGAAACCGGTCGCACCGCCGCGGATTTTAATGAACGCGCACGCTTGTATAAGAACTTCCAGGTGGTCTTTGCCAAGGAATTGCCTTCACTGCCCTTGTATTACCCCGTTTATTCCTACGGTGTTGATGCGCAGGTTCAGGGAGTGCAGGTCGCTCCGATGTATGACGTCAGCGACCGGCTTGCCTTGATCAACGAATGGTATCTGGTCACCCGCCGCGCCCTCGAAGAACAGCCTGAAACTGCCCCGACGACCGCTCCATAAGACGACAACAGCCTCCCGGGGTCGGGTCGAAAATAACCTTGTCATTACATTGTTAGGAGTACAACATGTCCAACTCACAGAAAGCGCTCGAATATGTCCGCTCGAACCGAGAGCGTTACTTAAACGAACTGAAGGAGTTCGCAGCCATTCCTTCCATTTCTACGCTGAGCGAGAATAAAGGCGATATGCAGCGCGCCGCTGAATGGGTCGCTGCACAGCTTCGTTCCATTGGCATGGATAAGGTTCAGATCATGCCCACAGCTTTGCACCCGGTGGTGTATGGCGAATGGATGGGGGCGGGCAAGTCCGCGCCGACGGTGATGATCTATGGGCATTATGACGTCCAACCCGTCGACCCGATCGAGCTTTGGGAGTCCGATCCGTTCAAGGCGGAGGTCCGAGGCGAGTATTTGTTTGCGCGCGGCACTTCTGATATGAAGGGTCAGGTGGTGGCATCCATCAAGGCGGTGGAAGCCATCATGAAGAATGACGGCAAACTTCCGGTCAATATTAAATGGCTGGTGGAAGGCGAAGAAGAGATCGGTTCTGAGCATCTGGGGGATTTCATCAAAACCAACAAGAAGTTGCTTGCTGCAGATTATTGTTTGAATCCTGATGCCGGCATGATCGGTTCTGATAAGCCGACGATCACAACGGGTTTGCGCGGGCTCGCCTATTTTGAGCTGCGCGTCTTTGGTCCGAATAAGGATTTGCATTCCGGTCTGTTCGGCGGCACGATCCACAACCCTGCTCAGGCATTGATAGAACTTGTAGCTGGCATGCACGACAAGAATGGAAAGATCACCCTGCCGGGCTTTTACGACAAGGTCCGCAAGGTGAGCAAGAAGGAACATGAGGATTTCAAGCGCCTGCCTGTGAAGGATAAAGATCTGATCAAAATGACCGGCGTACCCGCGCTGTGGGGGGAACCGCAATTCCTTCCAGCCGAACGTACCGGCGCCCGCCCGACATTGGAGATCAACGGTTTGCTTTCTGGCTTCACGGGACAGGGTTCAAAGACGGTTCTGCCTGCCTGGGCTATGGCAAAGATCTCCTGCCGCCTTGTGCCAGACCAGACCCCGGAAGAAACCGAAAAACAAATGCGCGCCTACCTCAAGAAGAACGCGCCCAAGACCATCAAATGGGAATTGACCAACCTGCACAATGCCGGTGCGGCTCTCACTGAAACAGACTCGGCGGGAGTGCAAGCTCTGGCAAAGGCACTCGAAACCGTGTGGGGCAAGCGTCCCTACTTCAAGCGCGAGGGTGGCTCCATCGGTTCGGTCGTTTTGCTGCAAAAATACGTCGGCGCGGATTCGCTCTTAACCGGTTTCGGCTTGCCAGATGACAATGCCCACTCACCGAACGAACACCTGCACTTGCCGACCTGGTACAAAGGCATCGAAGCCTTTACACACTTTTTTTATAATTTCTAACAAGGAAGAAAGAAACCTGACAGGTCTTCATGACATGTCAGGTTTATCAAAAATTATGGAAGATCGAATTATCACTTACGGCGGTCAAGCCGTGATCGAAGGCGTTATGATGCGCGGGCAGAAAGCCTATGCCGTTGCCATGCGCGCGCCTGACGGCAGCATTGCCGTTCACACTGAAAAACTGGCAGAGGTGTATCGATCCGGTATCACCAAAGTCCCGTTTTTGCGCGGCGTTATTTTGTTGTGGGATGCACTTGGTCTTGGGATGCGCGCCCTGACCCTTTCCGCAAATACCCAATCTGGCGAGAATGAAAAACTGGAAGGACCGGCTCTTTACCTTACTCTGGCTTTTTCGCTCACAGTCAGCATTGGTCTTTTCTTTCTGCTTCCGGCAGGGATTGGCGGCTGGGCAGAGCATGCACTGGCACAAACCACCTCCGCGCTTTGGATCGGGAATTTGGTCGAAGGACTCCTGCGTCTGCTAATTTTGATCGGCTATATCTGGGTGATCGGTTTCATGCCCGATATCCGCCGGGTATTCCAATATCACGGCGCGGAACATAAAACCATCAACGCTTTTGAAGCCGGTGCAGAGTTGACCCCTGAGGTCGTGGCGAACTATCCCATTGAACATCCGCGCTGTGGTACGGCATTCTTGCTGACGCTGGTTCTGCTATCCATTCTGGTCTTCACCGCTCTGGGACCGATGTCCATCGTTTGGCGTTTGGTTACACGAGTCCTATTCATTCCCATTCTCGCGGGCATTGCTGTGGAATACATCCGCTGGACGGCGAATCATTTGGGGAACCCGATCGTTAAGATGCTGATCAAGCCGAATCTGGCATTACAACTTCTAACCACCCGCCCGCCCGATCTTGCCATGCTTGAGGTGGCGATCGCATCGTTCCAATCCATGCGCAAAGCGGAGGCAGAGATCGCGTAACTGATCTTTTGATCGATCTCAAAAAGAGACAGGCAGCCCCTGTCTCTTTTTTGTTTCCTATCGGCTGATATAGGGGCGAATCTCATTTATTCAATCGCAACTATTTTGCAACATCGCGGCAACTCACCTGCAACGCTTATTTCATCCTCGTAACAATAGAATGTAACTGGCATAAAAATTATTCATTGACGCGTGTGCGCCGCACTGCGGCAGTCTGGAGGACATACGAAAAATAGATGCTTTGTTTTGGGCTGTCTAAGTCCATATCTAACACCTTGATCCAATAAAGGAGAACACAATGAAATTCAAGAACTTCATCCGTGTTGCAATGCTGCTTGCAACACTAGCCAGTGTCTTTGGCACAGGCTCCCAGGTGTATGCCCAGGGAAGCTCCACCAATACCCTTGGCGCGCAGATCATTATTCGCAGTACTACGTTTTGGGATGCGGTCTTCAACGGAACCGTGAATGCGAACCGTTATGAACGCTGGTCGCTCCAATTGGTTGAAGCTGAGAACTTTACCATTTCGATCATCACCACGTCTGGCACACTCACCCCCGATATCTACCTGTTGGATGGCAACGAGAACCAGATCGCTGTTGCCAATGGCACCCTTTCAAGCGCCGCATTAACCACCAATCAGCTTGCGGGGGATTACTTCATTCAGGTTCAGCCGCACTCTGGTGACGGCACCTATCTGATGGAGATCACCCGCGTGGAACAGGTCGTGGAGCCGACTGCTTCTGTGGTCTTGAATCCTGCGGTTGTATCGGTGGGGGGAACGTCCACTGGCACGCTCATGCTGAGCAACATCCCGGCTCAAGGCTATGCCAGCGCTGAATTCACCTGTACCTATGACCCCGCTTTGGTTCAGATCAGCAACATTGCCGACTCGGGCCTCTTTGGCTCCGACCCCGCCATTGCCGCGAATGGACCTGCGAACGGTTCCTTCGTTTTCGCAGTCGCTGGCAGCAACGCTCAACGTGCCACCTCTGA
The DNA here is from genome assembly GCF_016702885.1 of Candidatus Villigracilis vicinus. Taxonomy (NCBI): domain Bacteria; kingdom Bacillati; phylum Chloroflexota; class Anaerolineae; order Anaerolineales; family Candidatus Villigracilaceae; genus Candidatus Villigracilis; species Candidatus Villigracilis vicinus. Next base: position 61,718 of record NZ_JADJDD010000005.1, on the reverse strand, counting down.
TGGTGCGGTCTTCACCTTTACTGTCACTGCACTTGCGGCAGGACAGGCAGAGATCAATTGTACGGCGCGTGTTTCTGCAGGCGGTTCCTTGAGCACCATTGCCTCCGCCCCGGCATCTCTGGCCATCGAAGAATTGACCTCCACTCTCAACGGCACCGTTCAAGCCACCAAGACGGTCACTGTCACCCTGTACAAACAGGACACCACCGTTGAAACCACCGCCACCGCTGACGCAAATGGAAATTTTACGCTGACAGCTCCGGCAGGCACATATACCGCTGTCGCATCGGCACCCGGGTTCCTCAAAGCCCAGGGCACCCCGGTCCTCAGCGCTGGTGCTACGAAGACCATGCAGACCATCTCGCTCCTCGCCGGTGATATTGACGGCAATGATGTGATCGACCAGTTCGATGCCCTTACCATTGGCATGAACTATAACCTCGCCGCTCCCGCTGCAGCCGACCTCAATAACGACGGCACGATCAACGTCCTCGACCTTGAACTTCTCGCTGCGAACTACCGCGAGGCGGGTGCGCTCGCCTGGCAATAACGAAAGACGGCAATGCAAGGACGCGTCGGTGTCTCCCACTGGCGCGTCCTACCTTGGAGACTACAATGAAAAAAATTGCACTGACCTTTTTGGCACTCATCTGTTTTTTTATTGCCGCCCCCGTAAAGGCGCAATCTGCGGAATCCATTTGGATTACCGCCAGTACGAACAGCTTTAAGACCGGCGAGACCCTCATCGTCACCGTCAATGGTGCCTCGGCTTCTCCCATTCAGGGGCTAACGTTTCAGATTAAGTTTGACCCGGCTTGCTTACAACCCGTTAATGCCGCCAGCCCCATCTCCGGTATGAATGGTTTATCCCTTCCGCAGATTACCGGACTTGTCGATGCGTCTTTTGCAAGTACCACTCCCCAAGTCGCCAACGGTGTTCTGGCGGAAGTTCGTTTTATCACTCTTGGCGCCTGCCAAACCAATGTGACCCTCGAAAGTGCTGCGCTTGTCATCAAGAATGAATCCGGTTTCGCAGCACCGCTGCCCGGAGTTGCTCTTGGGGAAAAGACGATCGCACTTGCCGTCAGCGCCGAAAAAGGATCTTCGCAAGATGCGCCTCTTTTGGGCACTCCGCTTCCTCTCGGTACCGAGCCTGATCCGGCGGCTTCATCCCCTGTCTCCACTGGAACCACGGTCATGTTTGCTGTGATCGGTATTCTCCTGCTTGCAGGCATCGTCATTCTGATCCGAATCCTGCGCGGAGAGAACACGCGCGGTTAATCCATACTTTGTTGAGCATCGCCGCCTAAATAGGACATAGTGCCATGAAATTAAAAACGTCAAGCAGGCTGTTTCTGATCGTCGCGATCATCCTCGCTGCCATTCCAGCGGGCGTATCCGCAGATTCCACACCGCCGGTGGATATGTTCCAGCTCCCTTGGGAACAGGGCAAAGCCTGGGTTTCATACGACGGACTTGATAACGGCTTTCGACGTTCCAACACCAGTCCGCATAACTATAATCAAGGCGGCGCCATCGATTTTGCCCCACATGCCAACATGGTCGTCGGGGAAGATACCTCGAACGCCTGGGTGACAGCTGCGGCGGCCGGAACCATTTCTCAAGTTGGTTCCTGTTTTATCAAGATCGACCACGGGAACGGCTGGATCACGGAATACTGGCACCTCGATAAGATCCAAGTTACAACGGGCAGCAAGGTTAGCCGTAATCAAAAGCTGGCGATCATTCATAACAACAAGACTCAACAAGTTTGTATCGGCAATGAATATCCCGGTCCGCACTTGCATTTTGTTTTTCGCCCCAAAGTTCTGGATACCCGCTTTGCCGGTTGGACGGTCAACTACAATGCCTTTACCAACCGCACTACCTATACCAAGAATGGCGTTACGGTTCCCATTCTCCAGCCTTTGATGAATATTCCCGACCTACAGACCGTTTCACGCGGAATCATTGACTGGAACGTGAATTACACTGGCAGCGTAGATACCTACCGCCGCGAACGCTGGACGCTTATGCTGATCGAAGAAGCAAAATTTGAGATCAACGTCAGCCCGGCAGCGATCGGGCTTGTGCCAGTCATCGTCCTCTTAGATTCGAGCGGAACGGAACTCACCCGTGCCAGCGGTACGCTTAGCACCACCCAGCCTGCTGGTTTTTACTATGTGGAGATCCGTTCTGAAGCGGGGACGGGTTATTACAACATGATCGCGACGAAACAGGAGTCGGGCGGAGCAACGGTCACCCCTTCTCCAACGGGAACGCCCACCCCAACCGGCACGTTGGTCGGCTCTGAAACGCCTACTCCAACCGGTACATTGACCGGCTCCGAAACGCCCACCCCAACCGGCACATTGACTGGCTCTGAAACGCCTACCTCCACACCAACACCGTCACTGTTTACCGATACTCCGACGGCTACCGAGACGCCCGTTGCAACCTTTACACCTACACCCTTCAATGCCAACACCGATACGCCAACCGTAACAGCGACTTCAACACCAGATCTGACTCAAACGGCGAACGCAGCCACTCTCACTGCGATCTCCAATGACACAACCCAGACTGCCATTGCCACAACACTGACCGCCATTGCGGACTCTGGTACACAAACGGCAATAGCCGCCACGCTGACTGCCAATGCTGCCACGCAAACTGCCAATGCCGCTACGTTGACCGCCATGGCAGACTCTGGCACACAGACCGCGATCGCCGCCACACAGACCGCAAATGCAGCAACGCTAACAGCCATCTCCAACGACACAACCCAGACTGCCGTCGCCGCGACCTTAACTGCCAACCCAGTGATTCTGACCGCGATTGCCGCCACCCAAACCGCAAATGCCGCGACCCTGACTGCCGTCTCAAACGATACAACCCAAACGGCGATCGCTGCAACTCTGACAGCCAATCCCGTGATTCTGACGGCAATCGCTGCCACACAAACTGCGAACTCTTTAACTATGACCGCAGCAGCAGCCACGCCGACTTCTTCCGCGACGGCTGTTGTTACGCAAACAGCTGTTCCAACACCCACCGGACCTTATGTCCTCGTGGATGTGATCCAATCCACGCTCACGGCGAACCAGACCAGCCTTGTGAACGTCAGCTTGAATAACGTGCCGTTGGAAGGCTACACAAGTGCAGAATTCGTTTGTAGTTATGACCCCGCCATTGTGGAAGTCAGCGGCATTCTTGCAGCCGAACTCTTCGGTGCAGACCCTGCTTCTGCATTGAGTGGACCTCAAAATGGACAGTTCATTCTTGCCATCGCGGGCAGTAACGGTCGGAAAGCCACCTCAAGCGGAACAGCCTTCACTTTCAGCGTCCGCGGATTGCAGGTTGGTCAGACACCGGTTCTGTGTACGGCGCGTGTATCGATGGGGCAGGGCAGTCTCCAGTCGATCGACTACATCCCAGATGTGGTTACCGTCTTCGATGCGAGCGTCTCGCCTACACCAACACAGCCTGTTTCATCGATAGTGTCTGGTCAGGTTATTGCAAGTAAGCCGGTGACCATTCAATTATTTGATGCGAATAACTCGTTGGTCGTGTCTCAAACTGCTGATCCAGATGGAAAGTTCATCCTGCCTGTGACCGGTGGTACCTATACCATTATCGCTTCAGCGCAGGGCTTCCTCAATGCGCAAGGGTTTATAACCCTTACTAATGGAGGCTCCACCGTCATGCCGACCATCAGCCTGCCAGCCGGTGATATTGATGGGAACAGTGTCATTGACCAATTTGATGCCCTCACGATCGGGATGAATTACAGCGCCGCCGCCCCCACTGCAGCCGACCTCAACAACGACGGTGTGATCAACGTCCTTGACCTTGAGCTGTTGGCGGCAAACTATCGATTATCTGGCGCGCTTTCTTGGTAATAAAAAACTGTAGGGGCGACTCGCGAGTCGCCCCTACTCGCGAGTCGCCCCTACTACAAAATTTAAAATTCAATTTCCCCAATTTGCTCAAAGTTGATATCGAACAGCTCTTCGACTTCTGTCTCTAGTTCCACATCCAACCCATCTCCTGCGCGGACTCCGCGGTTGCAGTACGATCTATAAGGGCAGTAAAGGCAGCGGTTGGAATCTTCAGTTTTCGGGTAGGAGGAAGCGGAATTAATTTCCTCTGCAAAACGGGTGAGGGCATCCCAATCCCGTTTGAATTGATCTGCATGGTAGGGGAAGCGTGCCGGGTCGTTGGGAAAATCAGAGAACCAGTAGATCATCTCGATCTGTTCGGGGGCAATGGGTTTGCCGTTGTTGAGAAAAGCACCCGCTTGAACCAATAAGGCACGGTACACACGGGTTTGCAAACGTATGGCGAGGAACTCGCTCTTGGGTCGTTTGCGGTAGGTCTTCCAATCGTAAATGTAGAATTTTTGCCCATCCGTGGCGACTAGATCATATTTGGCGACGAGACGAAACCCACCCAGCGGTGCGGACAACGTCACCTCAGTCCGGATGCCGGATAGATTTTTTAGACCCGTCACATCTTTATTTGTAATGAAATTATTCCACCAATTTTCAATCGTATCGGTATTGGCTGTTTTTGCAATTTGCTGTTCTGGAATGCCGATGAAGTATTGCTGAACCAGTCGATGAAAATATTCGCCTTCACGCTGATGCTTCTCATTCTCAAGTGCAGGTTCTGTTTCAATGGCAGGATATGCCAGGTGTTGAAGATAGCGCAGTTCAAAACGACGCGGGCAGTCGTTGTAATCCTGCAAGGACGATTGGCTGAGCGAGTTCAGTTCAATGGGCATGTCTTATTTTGCCACAGAATTTTGTCCCTATGCTATACTTTTGCCAAAATACGAGGATGGATAGGGAGCAAAACCCTACCATGCTCATTAGAATTTGGAGTTTTATGGGACAGGAAACACAGGTAGCCGTCTTTATCGACTACGACAATATAGAAATAAGTGTGGAAGAAACCTTTGGCAAAGGCACCGATGTGGATTGGGGGCGTGTCTTCAATTATGCTTCACAGATCGGGCGCGTGGTTTTGCGCCGCGCTTATGCCGATTGGGCTGAAGCTGCCAGCAAGCAGCGCCAACTACTGAACATGGGTGTGGAGTTGATCCACGTCAACAGCAAACGCGGCAAGAACGCCGCCGACATCCGCATTGTGTTGGATGCGCTCGAATTGTTCTACAACGAAAAAGAATCCTTTTCACACGTCTTGCTGGTCTCCGGCGACGGCGACTTCACCGAATTGGTGCATCGTCTGCGCGCACACGGCAAGACGGTCATTGGGTTGGGGGTCAGCGGTACAACAGCTGACTTCCTCGTGAGCGCCTGCGATAAATTCGTTTATTACGATAAGTGGCAGGGGGTTGGCAAGTTTAAGAAAGAAACGCCGTCGAATGGTGGGCAGAAACAGCAAACTGCCAAACAGAATAACCCGCCTGCTCAGAAACAGGAAAAGCCTCAACCACAAGAGAAAGCGCAGCCGCAAGAAAAACCTGCACCCAAACCCGCTGTGCCGATCTCGCCTGAAAAGCGATTGGAGCGTTATCTCAATATTCTCATCGCTCATAAGATCCGCATGACGCCCAGCACCCAACGTCCGTTGGTGATCTATAAACTTTATGACCTCGTGAAAGAAAACCCCGGGATCACCTTCAATCAATTGAAGGAAAAATCGCAGACCTTTTTTTCGACCGCCGCACCTCAGATCGAAGCCCAACTTGCGCTAGACACGGTTCATCAGCTTTTTCACACCTTCTGCTTCGAGTTTGATCAAAGCTCCGGGGCGCGCATCATGGACTGCCCCATGACCCTGCCCGAAGATACAAAAACACCTGCTGACCTGCTCAACAAATGCGATGGAAAACTTCTTCACATGATCGCGGGTGACCTGGGTGCTTCTGAAGTGCTCGATAAAGAAGCCGCTGCCAAAATTCTATATGGCGGCATACGCAACCCCAAAGTGCTTGACCATATTCAAGAATTGCTCGAAGCGGAAAATTAGGTATAATCACGACCATGCTTTACATCATCAGCGTAGGCAAACCCCTTTTTGCAATGGCGATCAATGGCTTCGATAACGCCGTTCCTTGTCGTATTGCGCCTGTACGCTGAAAGTTTTTACTTTCACACGCCGCAGGCATCGCCTGCGGCGTTTTTATTTAATTTTTACCAATTACGGAAAAAACCATGATCCAAATTCAACTCTCCAACATCACACTCGTCCTCGGTGCCAAACGCATCTTTGAAAATCTCAACTGGGAGATCCAGCGCGGACAACGCATCGGTCTGATCGGTGCGAATGGCGCGGGAAAGTCTTCGCTGTTCAAACTCATCGAAGGCGAACATGCTCCCGAACTGGGCGGAAGCATCACCCGCGCCCGCCCTTCGACAGGCTCAGGACAACGCCTCATCACTACGGGATACCTGCCTCAACACCCCGAGCTTGACCTCACACTGACGGCGCTCGACGCCGCGATGGCGGGCAATCCGCGTGTGGGGGAGGTGCATGCGGAGCTTGAAAGAGTTGAAGCCAGTTTGGGTGACCCTGAAGTCTATGGCAATGAAAAGAAGTTGGAGCGTGCGCTGGAGCGACAGCATCAACTCATTGAAGAGTATCATGCCCTGGGCGGTGACTCGTACCCGGAGCGGGTTAAGAGCATTCTGCTCGGGCTGGGACTCGCTCAAAGCGAATTGGACAAGCCTCTCTCCGTGTTGAGCGGCGGGCAGAAGAAACTGGTCGGGTTGGCGCGGCTGCTGTTGCTGAATCCAGACATCTTATTATTGGATGAGCCGGATAATCATCTCGACCTGCCCGGCAAGATGTATCTTGAAAAATTGATCCGTGAATACGATGGCACAGTTGTTATCATCTCGCATGACCGTTATTTGCTTGACGCCGCGGTGACACATATCGCCGAACTCGAAGATGGCAAATTAACTGTTTTCACCGGCAACTATACAGATTTCATGATCGACAAAGAAGAACGTTTGGCGCGGCAGGAGGAGCTATATCAGATCCAACAGCGCAGCCTTGCCCGTATGGAAGTGGCGATCAAACGCTATAGGTTGTGGGCGCAGTTCAACGATAAATTTGCGACGCGCATCCATGCCATGGAAGCGCGCATGCAGCGTGTGGATAAGATCGATAAACCGGTCTTGGATCGTCGTCGCATGGAGATGCAGTTGAATGGCTGGCGCGGCTCGAATAAAGTTTTAGAGTTGGAGAATATTTCAAAATCATTTGGCGAGCGTACCGTCTTTTCGAAGGTCAACGAGATCATTTGGCATGGCGAGCGTGTGGGCTTGATCGGTGCGAATGGAGCGGGTAAGTCGGTGATGCTGCGTATGATACTCGGTGAAGAGACCCCTGATACTGGCGAAATAAAGATCGGACCCAGCATCTCCATTGGGCATTACGCACAGGAACATGAGACACTCGACTTCAACCAGACCGTTTTGGATGCTGTCCGCTATGCGGGCGAGATGAGCGAATCAAAAGCCACGGCATTTTTGTTGCGCTATTTATTTACGTACAAGCAGGTCTCGCAGAAGATCGGTGAACTCTCCGGCGGGGAGCGCAGCCGTTTGCAGTTGGCGTTGGTCGTTCTCTCTGGCGCGAACTTCTTGTTGTTGGATGAACCCACCAACAATCTCGACATCGCTTCTGCCGAAGTGCTGGAGCAAGCCCTTGAAGATTTCGAAGGGACGGTCTTGGTCATTTCGCATGACCGTTATTTCCTTGACCAAACCATGCAGCGGCTATTGGTGATCGAGAATGGTCAGCTTGCCGGGTATGCAGGTGGATACAGCGATTACCTGACGGCGCGAAACCCGAAGTCCGCAGGTTAAGCGACAAACTTATAATAATAAAAAAACCATCGAAGGAGAGAGAGAATGATAAACCGACGTGACTTTTTGAAAGCCGCAGGCATGGGCATTGCTGCCACAGCACTGGCAGCCTGTGCCGAGCCTGCCCCCGCTGCGGAAGCATCCGCTTCTGCCAGCGATTTACCCGAACTTGATTGGCAGATGGCAACCAGTTGGACCCAAGGCTTGGACGTGCTTTTTGGCACGACGCAAGCCTTTGCGGACCGTGTCGCTGCACTCACGAACGGAAAGTTCAAGATCACCCCGCGGGCTGGCGGTGAGCTTGCCAAAGCCACCGAAGTGTTGGATGTAGTTTCTTCAGGTGCGGTGCCCATTGGGCATACGGCTTCGTATTATTACATTGGCAAGAGCTGGGTGATGGCGTTCGGTACTACCATGCCCTTTGGTCTAACATCTTCCCAGCAGAACGCCTGGCTGTATTCCGGCGGCGGACTTGAACTCTTGCAGGCTTTCTATGCCAGGACCTTCAATGTCATTCAATTCCCGGCGGGCAACACCAGCGCGCAAATGGGCGGCTGGTTCCGAAAAGAGATCAACACCGTGGCAGACTTGCAGGGATTGAAGATGCGTATTCCCGGCTTGGGCGGGCAAGTCATGTCTGCATTGGGTGTGCAGGTGCAGAACATTCCCGGCGGCGAGATCTTCCAGTCTTTGGAAACAGGCGCGATCGATGCGGCAGAATGGGTGGGTCCGTATGATGATGAAAAACTCGGTTTGAACAAGACTGCCAAATATTATTACGCGCCGGGCTGGTGGGAGCCGGGTCCGACCGTGGAGTTGCAGATCAATCTGGATGAGTGGAACAAACTGCCCGATCAGTATAAAAATGCCATTCAGGCAGCGGCAGCGGAAGCAAATCTCAGCATGGCGGCAAAGTATGAAGCGGCAAATGGCGAGGCGTTGGAACGGCTGGTGGCGGGCGGCACGGAACTCCGTGCATATAGCGATGAGATCATGCAGGCAGCCCGTGAAACAGCAGCGGAATTGTTCGATGCCAAAGCTGCTGAAGATGCCGATTTCAAGGCGGTCTACGAGCAGTGGAGTACTTTCCGCGCTCAGGTGCAAAAATGGAGTTTTGCGAACGAGTTTGGGTTGATGAAGTTTATGGAGAAGTAGTTCGATCGTCGCGTAGTCTGATAGTTGGATAGTCAAAACCCCAGCCGATGTATCTCGGCTGGGGTTTTTGTTACGGCAATGTTTTTGCCGAAAGGTCTATGAGCCACGTCACCGTTTGCGGAAAGGCGAGGACGATAAGGAGTGTAATCAGCTGCAACGCCATGAAGGGCAATGCGCCTTTGTGGATGTCGGAAGTGGGAACTTCTTTTGGCGCAGTGGTTTGTAAATAGAAAAGCGAGAAGCCAACAGGTGGAGAGATGAAAGCGGTCTGCAAGTTAATTGCAAAGACGACGGCTAACCAAACCATGTCTATGCCCAAGGCTTGCGCGGCAGGGACAACCAGTGGCAGGGCAATGAAACAGATCTCTACAAATTCCAGAAAGACGCCAAGTAGGAAGATGGCGATGTTCGCAACGATGATGAACGTCCAGTAGCCGCCGGGGAGATTGACCAACCACTCGGTGATGAGGCGTTGTCCGCCGAGCCCATCGAAGACCACGCTGAATAACGACGAGCAAAAAAGGATCGTGATGACGAGCGCCGTCAGTTGCGCTGTGGATTTTGCCGCATCTTGGATTAGTTTGACGCTGAAGCGTTTGTTCATCCACGCCAGCAGACAGGCACCTGCTGCGCCAACACTGCCTGCTTCGGTGGGGGAGGCAAGCCCAAAGAAGATGCTGCCCAGCACCATGAACACCAGCAAGCCCGGCGGCAGGATGACACGCACGGCTTGGCGAAACATGTCACTTCCAGAGCTGCTTAAGGCTTCAGGCGGCAGAGCAGGCGCGAGGTCGGGTTTGAGGCGGGTGATCACAATGACGTAAAGCATGTAGAGTCCGGAAAGTAAAAGTCCCGGAATGATCGAGCCGACAAATAGATCCCCAACTTGTACGCCGATCTGGTCACTCAACACAACCAATACGAGGCTGGGCGGAATCATTTGTGCCAGCGTACCAGATGCCGTGATGACGCCGGTTGCAAGTTTTTTATCGTAGCCTTGTTTAAGCATTGCGGGCAGGGCGATCATACCCATCATGATGATGGTGGCGGCGACAACGCCCGTGGTGGCGGCAAGGAGTGTCCCAACGAGAATGACCGCCAATGCCAACCCGCCTCGGACTCTACCGAGCAGCCTGCCGACTGTTTCAAGAAGCTCTTCTGCCAGCCCTGAGCGTTCGAAGACCGAACCCATGAAGATGAAAAATGGGATCGCCAGCAGGGTAAAGTCGGACATGGTGCCGAACCAGCGGCTGGGCATGAGCTTGAGCAAGTTAAGGTTGAACGCGCCAAGAGCATAACCAATACCGCCAAAAAGAATCGCTGTGGCGGCAAAAGAGTAGCCGACGGGGTATCCGCTCATGATGAAGGCGAAGAAGCCGACGAACATGAAGATGGCGAGCCATTCGTAATGCGTCATGCTTCACCTTTAATGATCGCAACGTTTTTGATGATCTCAGAAATGGTTTGCAAGAACAACATCCCAAATGCAGCCAGAAGCATGGATTTGATCGGGGCGCGGGGCAGACCGTCTGGGTCGGGGGAGAGTTCCCAGGTGCCGAAGGAGCCATCTGGCAGCAGGCCCCACGATTGTAAGACAGGGTGTGTAGTGACGTACATGCCGATGATACAGAAGATGCTGAGGAAGAGGGCATGCCCGATCAGGTCAACCCCGGCTTTGGTTTTTGGTGACCAATTGGCGTAAAGAAAATCCACACGGACGTTGAGTCCGTGTTTGAGGACGTAGGAAAACCCGAGCAGAAAGGTGAGGGAGAAGAGATACCACTGTAATTCAATGAAGAGGTTGCTGGTGAGTTTGACTTCGATGAACCTGCCAAGATAACGCGCCATCACATTATAGAATCCGACCGCGACGGTGAGTATCACGCAAATGGCAGAGGCATGACCAAGCTTGTCTGTAAGCGCATCAATGGTGCGGGAAAATTTGAGAAAGGTCTGCATGGATTGGCGGATGATAGCATAAAAACTTAATATTGCTTGTGCTATACTGGGTACTATATTTCACAAACATGAAAGGGAATCTACCATGGCGAAGAATATCGTGTTAACTCTGACGGGCAAGGATAAGATCGGGTTGGTTGATCATGTCACCAGTCTGGTGGTGAAGCGCAGCGGGAATGTCGAATCCAGCCGAATGGCTCATCTTGGCGGTGAGTTCGCCATGTTGATGCTGGTCACAGTATCAGACGCGGAGTTCTCGGGTCTTGATAAAGATTTTCAGACCTTACGCGGCGAGGGATATCAGGTGGCACTGGTGCAAACCGAGGGGGATGCGAAGAAATATGCAGGCTGGCTGCCCTACGAGATCGAAGTGACCGGTGCCGACCACGAAGGCATCATTCATGAAGTGTCACATCACCTGGCTTCGCAGGGTATCAACATCGAAAGCATGGATACCAGTGCAACGCCCGCGCCGATGAGCGGCACGCCGCTTTTCATGATGAAAGGCGTCGTGCTTGTTCCTCCCAAATTGAATTTCCATGAATGGAGCGACGCGTTGGAGGAAGTTGGCGATAAATTGAACGTGAATGTCAAAGTGGAAGTTGTGAAGTAACAAAAAAGGCGGGCAGCGCGGGACGCTCCCGCCTTTTTGATTCTCTTTTATAAAGATCCACCTTGCAATTGAAAAACATTTTTTTTATTTTTCGTAACAGGGTGATAAATTCGGGGTTATCTACCTCATGAAAATGCAATTCCAAGAGCAATTGGATCACGCCTGGCATTCCCCGGCGTTTTCTTCTTTACTAGCCAATCGCCGTGACCTGATGTTTGTTGCGGCGTTTGGGGTTTTGCATATTGGTTTCAGCATGGCTGGAATCACGTTTTGGAATTGTCCGATCCGGGCGGCTACGGGAGTTCCATGCCCTGGCTGTGGTCTGACGCGTGCCAGCCTTGAGCTTTTGCACGGCGACGTTTCCGCCTCTTTTCAAACTCATGCCTTTGCCTCGGTTGCTCTGGCAACCGTCTTTCTGATGCTCCTTATTTTAATTTTGCCTGAGAGTCTGCGTGAAAAATGGGTGACAGCGATCAGGAACTTTGAGACCCGTTCTGGCTCCACAGCATGGATAATATCTTTTCTTTTTTTCTATTGGGCAATTCGGTTGTCGGGCATTCTGCCTTTTCCAACCGATTTTTAATATCTATCGATAATTACAGGAGAGTGAAACATGGAATTTCTTGGACCAATTGTGATCTATATTGCGGGTATCGCAGTCGTTATTAAAATGTTCCAAAAAGAAGGCTTGCTTAAGGGACTTTTGGGGCTTTTCTGCCTGCTGTATGCTTTCATCTGGGGCTGGCAGAACACCAACGAAACAAGCCTTGGTCTTCCCGTTAAGACCTGGATGTATATCTGGACAGGTGCCTGGATCCTGGGTCTTGTCTTGAATTTCGCTGCTTCCAGCGGCGGGTAATTCTTTCATTATTGCTCTACAACCGAATTGCACAAAAACAGCCGGGAATATTCCCGGCTGTTTTTGATATGAGGAGATATTTCCTCATACCTGAATCTTGCAAACCCAATAGAGAAGAACAAGATCGCAAAACCAAGCAAGACATCTAATGACGGAAAACTATGACTGCCGTCCGCTATTTTATTTATGCTATTCTTCCGTATTTCTTCAGCAACTCTTTCACGTCTGCTTGTGGTAAAGCCTTGGCGCTGATCTCATGACCGGTCATATCTTCCGCAGCGACCAGGGCATTGAGGATGGCTTCTTCGGTTGCGTATGCAGTGGCGCCGAAGATCGGGTCGAGGTGATCGTTAGGCAGTACCTCGAGCTGCATTATTTTTCCACCACGTGCGGCATCGGCATTGGCGGTCGAAAATGCAAGGAAGATATCACCAGAACCATTCCCGCCGATGGAGCCGGTTCGTGCCATCCCAAGCGAAACCCGTTTCGCTACGCGTTTAAGCTGATGCGGCATAAGCGGAGCATCAGTCGCAACAATGACGATCAATGAGCCATCGTCCTGCCGAAAGGGATTTTCTCCATTGGTGGCAGGCGAGTCGTCCTTTAGATGATTGCCGATGGGGACTCCTGCGATCGTTAATTGATAGCGCCTGCCAAAATTGCACTGTGCCAGGACGCCGACGGTCCAACCGCCTAATTTTTGCGGCAACTTGCGGGAGGAGGTTCCTGTGCCGCCTTTGAATTCATAGCATAGCATCCCCGTCCCGCCGCCAACATTCCCTTCGGCGATCACCCCGGAGTGTGCCGAGTTGATCGCTTCCAATACATGATGCTCTTTAACAAAAAAGCCATTCATATTGTTCAACCAGGCATCGGCGGTCTCTGCAACCACAGGCAGCATCCAATGTTGGGTCAGTCCGTGATGCTCCACCTGCCATTTGATCAATGCATGGTGGACAACGCCAACGCTGTGCGTATTGGTCAGACCGATCGGTCCCTCAAGAATACCGCCTTCGTCAACCCATGCTGCACCGGTCATCTCCCCATTGCCATTGAATGAATGCACTCCTGCCAATGCAGGTGTGGGATCATCCATTCCGCGCGGGTGAATGATGGTCACGCCGGTACGCGCATCAGATCCCTCAATAATGGTGGAGTACCCGACTGTAACCCCTTCTACATCTGTAATGGTGTTATTTTTTCCTGGCACCCCTTCAAATGGAATTCCCAAGTCTCTTGCGCGTAACTTTTTCATACATACTCCTTGAGAGGCTTTATTCTACGACTGGCGAGGATTATAGCCGAAGGAAATAGATCAAAAATTGAGGGGGAGATTTTTTGATCGCAGACTTTCAGTAAAGGTTTTCACTGGTACAATGGGCGCATTAAATTTCGAAAGGATATAGTATGGCACACGATAAAGTAAAAGACGGGCTGGTTGTTTCCATGGAATACAAACTGACCGTGGACGGTGAAGTTCTGGACTCTTCTGAAGAAGCGGGTCCATTGCAATTCCTGGCAGGGTATGGCAACATCATCCCCGGCTTGGAAAATGAAATGATGGGCATGAAGATCGGCGACAGCAAGAACGTCACCGTTCAGCCTGCCGATGGATATGGCGAATTCGAGGAGGATGCCTTTATGGAAGTTCCCCGTACCGAATTCCCTGCCGATATGGAACTGGAAGAAGGTATGGAATTACACGTCACCGATGATGATGGCAATCATCAGGCAGCGTATGTTGCTGAATTCGATGATAAGAATGTAACACTTGATTTTAATCACCCTCTGGCTGGCGCTGTGCTCGAATTTTCCGTGAAAGTTGTCGCTCTGCGAGAACCGACCGAAGAAGAACTCGACCATGGGCATGTCCATGATGGCGATGGGCACCATCACTAAGATCGTTCAAAAAAGACCGTCACTTTCAAGGTGGCGGTCTTTTTATTATTAATTTTGAATTGCCTGTTCTGTGGCGTGAGTCCTTCCAGATTGGCGCCTTGCCAGCCAGATGCCTGCGCCAATGATCACGGTACCCAGTACGAACCCGCCAAAGTTGCCGATAAATTCATACACCAATTCCCATTGGGTGCCGAACATATATCCCAATCCGCCGTAAAGTATGATCCATGTTATTTCCCCGAGGATATCGTATAACATGAAGTGCTTGAACTTGTATCCGCTGCCACCGGCGATGAGGTTGGTCGGGATTGCCAGCGCAGTTACCAGAAAGCGAGTGAGAAATACTGCCGCCCAGGCGCGTTTATCAAAATTTCCTCGCGCATTGATCCAGGTTGGAGATTCTCCAAAGCGTCTTTCCACCCAGTCTTTGCTGTAATGTCCCATACCATAACTGAGCATATCGCCAAGCCCGGCACCTAATAGCCCAAGAATTGCCATCCCTTTCCAATCAAAATATCCTTGCTGCGAAAATGCACCCACAGCAATGACCATCAATGAAGCACCAACGGGTAATCCAACAGCACCGAGGAATAAGGTCAATGCAAATAGAGGTGCGCCATAGTTGATAACCTGTGTGAGGAAGAAACCAGAGATTGTGTCGCTCATGGTGATTTTGTTGATAATGAGGAAGACTCTCCCGGTATTAATGGCTCTGGCGGGTGAGTTTCGTTTTGGAATGCCTTTATTGAATCCTTCACCTGGGTCAGGATCACGCCAGGCTGATCTGGAAAATACTCTTCATTTAGTTGCAGCAGACTTTTTTTGCCATTCTTTTTTTCCAAGGGGATTCCCAGACCAAAAAAGAGGGCGTCAGGTGGAACTTCGTAGGTTTCTGAAATATATGGAATGGTCATCCAATCGCGGATGAGCTCCACATCCGTTTGATTGGCGGTGGGTGGTTTCCCATGGAATGGGTTGTGTCCATTCATGCGCTTGAACGACCGGATCATATTCATTCCAAAAAAAGCCACCACTACCATACCTACCAGAATCAGCCCAAATGTAAGGATACGCTGTTTTTTCATACCTTAATTTTATCTCTGCTTTCAATTCAATTGTAAAGAAACCATGTGGAATTAAAAAGAGCGTACCTTTACTGTTGGTAAAAGTACGCCCCATATCATGGCTGAAACCTCTGATCTATTCCTGCCACTCTAATTCGAAGTCACCGACAAAGACCGTGTGCCCGTCTTCAACACCTGCTTCGCGCAGGGCTTTATCCACACCGAGTTTTTGCATCATGCGTTGGAAGCGGCGTACGGATCCGTAATGTTCCCAATACGTCATCTTGGCGGCACGCTCGATCGCCACACCAGAAACGCGCCACTTATCTCCGTCTTCGCGGTGGATGCTGAACTGGTTCGGGTCCACTTCCGGCTTGTAGACGGGAAGCGCCTCTTCCTCAAGTTGTTCTGGCGGCAATTCCTGCAGCAGCTTATACGCTGTGAGTAAAACTTCGCGCGTGTTGGTGCGAGCCATTGCCGAGGCAGTGACAAGCTCCACTTTTTTCTTTTTAAAACTGGCTTGAAGTTCCTTCAAGCGCGCCTGTACATCAGGCTGGTCGATCTTGTTGATGACCACCACCTGCGGTTTCTTGCCGAGCTTCGTATCGAACAATGAAAGTTCGGTGTTGATCTGGCTGAAATCGGCGAGTGGGTCTTCTGAGAGTCCATCGATCATATGGATGAGGATGCGGGTGCGCTGGATGTGTCGCAAAAAATCATAGCCCAGCCCGGCGCCTTCATGTGCGCCTTCGATCAGCCCTGGAATATCTGCCAATACTACAGTGGCTTCTTCGTCGATCTTGGCAACACCAAGATTCGGCTCGAGGGTGGTAAAGGGATAATCACCGATCTTTGGTTTGGCATTCGTCAGAACCGAGAGCAGGGTCGATTTCCCAGCGTTGGGCAGACCAATGATGCCGATATCCGCGATCAGTTTAAGTTCGAGGCGCAGCATCTTTTCTTCATGCGGTTCGCCGCGTTCGGCAGTCCGCGGGGCTTGGTTTCGTGAAGTGGCAAAGTGCTGGTTGCCGCGCCCGCCGCGCCCGCCCTTGCAGACGATCAACTGCTGTCCGGTTTCGGTCAGATCGCCCAGCAAGTCGCCTGTTTCCGCATCGTAGATCACTGTCCCTGGCGGGACGTGGACAATGAGGTCTTTGCCGCCGCGCCCGGTCATTTGTGAACCACCGCCATTTATGCCGGGGTCTGCCGCGAACGATTGGTTGGGTCGAAAGTGGGAAAGGGAATTCAGGATCGGTTTTACTTCAAAGATGACATCGCCGCCTTTGCCGCCATCGCCGCCGTCTGGACCGCCGCGCGGTTCGTACTTCTCACGGCGAAAATGCACCATACCGTCGCCGCCTTTTCCGGATTTTACATGAATATTTACCTGGTCAATGAACATCCTTACATTATAACGGGAATAGTTATCAGGGTTCAATTATTCATTTAGTCCGTTTTTAGCTGCCCACTCATCTCAAATACGCCATCAAAAAATTTGTCATGTCTTTATTATGATTAGCTTGCTCGTTGCGGGGATAATCAGGCTAGGTGTGTTATGAATATTGAAACAGGCAAAGACCTGAGTACTACCATCCTGATCGTTGAAGATGAAGTTGCAATTCGCATGGGGCTTTCTGCTGCGATGAGTCGCCACGGTTACCGTGTGATCACTGCTGAGAATGGGAATGATGCGCTTCTGAAGGCGGAAGAACATCACCCCGACCTGATCATTTCTGACATTTTAATGCCGGTATTGGACGGCTTTGAAATGAAGAAGAAAATGTGCGATGACCCGGCGCTGGCTTCCATCCCGTTGATCTATCTGACTGCTCGTACTGCCGTGGAAGACCGCATCGTTGGCATCCGTGGCGGCGCTGATGATTATGTAACCAAGCCCTTCGATGTGGAGGAATTGTCGGCACGGGTTGAGGCGGTCTTGCGGCGCGTGCGTAGGGAACGCGAACGCGGGCATGAACAGGCGAGAGAGTATGACCAGGAAGACCTTGAAAAACTCCGCCGTGAACTGATGCAGAACTTTCACCATGAGATCCGTACGCCGCTTAATAATGTATTGATGTTCCTGGAGATAGTAGCGACGCATAAGTTCGAATCGCTCGAGGAACAAAAGGAATTCGTTCGGATCGCCCGCTCCAGTGGAGATCGGCTTGATTCGCTTATCTCAGATATCATCCTGCTGACAGACTTAGACCATGGGGCGATCAATAATATCCGGCAGCCGATCAATGTGGATGTGCAAATCTTGGAGCCGATTCGTCGCAGGTTAATGCGGTACGAGAATAAAAAACTGCATTTTGTACCGATTCTTTCGATCACACATGAGATCAAAGCCCCACGAAACGAATTTCCGCGGGCGGTATTGCATTTGGTAGATAATGCATTTAAATTAAGCCCGCCAGAAGGGACCGTCATTTTGAAAATGACTTCTGGAGTAAATGGCGGCGTGACGCTCGCAATCGAGGATCAGGGACCAGGTATTCCTGTAGCATTGCATGAGAAGGTCTTTGAACGGTATTATCAGGTTAGTCAGGGTTCTGTGCGTGAACACCAAGGTTTGGGGCTTGGGTTGACGCTTGCCCGTGCCGTCTTTCGTTCATTGAACGGCGATGTGAAGGTCATTGACAGTGCTCAGGGGTGCTGTGTGCAGGCGGTGTTGCCTGACGTTTCATTGGATGATCTTACTTATGGATGAGAAGATCTTGTCTGCCAGGAGATCTTCAGCCGATATGGACAAACAGGGTGGGAGACTATGGAATGGGGAGCTGGATTATCGTGCCCTGTTCGAGCAAACCGGTGATTGTGTTTTCATTGTCAACCTAGATCTAAACCTGGTAACGCTTAATCCACAAGCCGCCCGCCTACTGGGATATTCAAATGGAGAGTATTCCGCTGCTTTGGCTGGAGATCTATTTAATTTAAGCGACCCTTCCCGTCGGCGGATAATTCTGGAGAACCGCTTGAGCGTTTTTGAGCATGTGCTGCGCCGCAAGGACGGCACCCTGCTTCAGGTTGAATTAAGTTCGTCATTGGTGCATGATGTCAAAGGTGAGCCTGCCTATATTCAACTTATTGCGCGTGATATTGGTGAACGCAAGAAGAACGAACGACTGCTCAAACGGAATGTACGCGCCCAGTCCATTATCGGTGAAGTGACTGCTGTGCTTTTTCGGTCTTCCAATATTGAAGGAAGCATGCCGGAGGTTCTAGAGTCACTTGGGTATGCGGTGGGGGTATTTAGTTGCGTTATCTTTGAGGCGCGGAATTCGACCCTGAGAATAAGACATAAATGGGTGGATCCAGCCGTCCCTGAATTTGATGCGGAGACGGTCATCATGCCATTCCTGGATTCGCTTTCAAAGTTTCCAGACCGGGTCTTCTCTGTTCCAGATGTCCCTGAAAAAGTATCAAGCACACCTAAGACCTCCATGCTTGCAATTCCCATTCAAGGGGCGTTGGGGATGTGGGGATTCCTGGGGCTGTTCGATAAAGATGATCACCTCTCGTGGCTGCCTACCAGTTTTGATATCGTACAAACGACTGCGAATCTATTGGGCGCTGCGATCGAGCGGATGCACTATGAAGAGACCTTACGGTTAAGCGAACGGCGAAACCGCATCATTGTGGACGCATTACCCGATTTGTTGATCCGGGTGGATCGTTCGGGACGGATCTTTGATTACAACGCAAATCCGTTGCACCCGCTTTATATGGTGGCAGGCGCCGCGGTGGGTAAGAATTTATATGAACTATGGGATCAAGAGATTGCCGGAAAACTTTTGCCGCGCATTCCTGATGAAACTCTTTTCAACCTTCCGAGAACTGTGGAGAATTTTAAACTGCCAGGCAAGGAAGGCGTTTTTGAGGCACGCCTTTTTCCGCTTAGTAAACTTGAAGCTTTGATCATCGTGCGGGATATCACGGAACAGGCGCGTCTGAATCAGATGAAATCTGATTTTGTGAATTGGGCTTCACATGAATTGCGAACGCCGTTGACCGCAGCCATCCTTATGACTGAACTACTCAGGCAGAAGTGTACCCCGGAAGAAACAGAGGAATACCTGGGTACGCTGACGAACGAGTTGAATCGCCAAAAGAATTTGATCAATGAGTTATTGATGGCGGGGCGGCTTGAAAATGGAAGTTTAAGAATTGAACATGTCATGCTTGATCTTCTTCCGATATTAAAGGATTCGATCTCTGCCATAACACCGATCGCGAAAAAAAGAAATATTCGGTTGGCTTTTGAGCCAACCGAACGAGCCTGCCAGGTTTGGGGGGATGTGAGTGCCCTTAAGCAAGTCTTTGTTAACTTGTTGAGCAATGCAGTGAAATTTTCGCCTGACGGCAATGTGATTGAGATCGAAATGGAGTGGCAGGAAGATACCGTGAGCGTCTCTGTAACAGACCATGGGCTGGGAATCCCTGCCGATGCCATGCCGTATTTGTTTGATCGTTTCTATCGTGCCCGAAATGTCAGTGCAGCGGAGATACACGGTAATGGTATTGGTTTGTTCATTGTCAAATCCCTTCTCAAAGAATTGGATGGGTCCATTTCGGTCGATAGTAAAGTTAATGAGGGGACAACATTTACTGTGATTTTGCGAAGTAAATGAAAATCGGGTGAACTTTTCACCCGATTTTCATTTACTCACAGAATCCTTCTTCCAAATTGTTACCCTATTCCTGCCGTCATGTTTTGATTGATACAAGGCTTTATCAGCTTTAATTAACAGTTCATCGGCTTTTTTTCCATGGGTTGGGCAGGCCGCAACCCCTATGGATAATGTGATGGAAAGTTCCCTGTTTTCATATGGAATGCGAATTCCTGCACATAACTGTCTGAAATGATCAGCACGTTTGAATGCAGAACTTGCAGTTGTACCAGGCAGGATAAGCAGGAATTCTTCGCCGCCATACCGATATGCAAAATCTGAATCGCGGATATTCTTTTTGAGAAGATCAGCGATGGAGATAAGGAATTTATCCCCCGTCTGGTGCCCGTAGGTATCATTGACCTTTTTGAAACGGTCAATATCCATAATGACCACACTGGCAGATTTTCTCTCCCTCTGTGTGCGGCTTATTTCCTTCTCCAATGTTTCGGTAAGGTGACGGCGATTGTATAAATTAGTAAGGGGGTCATGCAGGGCTTGCTCGCATAGTTTTGTTTGAAGTTCTTCAATCTCGGAAACATGAACCCTCATCTGAGCGTAAGCCTGTTCCAATGCCAGATCTGTCTGTTTACGGTGGGTGATATCACGATTGCTGCCGCGTATACCAAGGTAGGTTCCGTTTTCATCAAAGACTGGCTGGCACACGTGACTGACCCAAACTATATTCCCGTTTGGTTGGATGACTCGAAACTCGATCTCGCCCACAACCTTGTTCTTGGTGGAGTAATGTATATGGGATTGAAACCAGGCAAGGTCTTTTGGGTGAATAATATCTTCAATTAATTTCGGCTGGCTTGCAAATTCTTCTGGAGAGTGCCCGGTTATGTTTATACAGGATGGAGATGTATAAATGAATGTACCTTCGGGGCTTTGCCAGAATTCCCAATCGCGAGTGTTATCAGCCACGGTACGGTATTTCAATTCATTCTTGCGCAGTTTTTCTTCGATTTTCTTGCGTTCTTCAACTTCTCGCCGGGTACGCGCCAACGATTTTTGAATAATGCGAATGACGTAAAATGCCAGGCTGGCAGTGCTTGCGAATAGAAAGGTGTATGCAAACCATTGGAGACATGAGTTTGAGTAATTTGGCGTGGGAAGAAGCCCGGCATTTTCTGCGGCGATCACACCTGCAATTGCCAGCGAACTGGCAATGCTTGCAATGAGAATTCCACGCCATTTGAAGAACAGCCCCGCCAAAATGATCATTGCAATGTAAGTGGAAGAAGCAGGAGTGCGGATCGTCCCCTGACTGGCGTTTATGGATGTGATCCAAATATATAGAAGAATGGTTAATGCATTTCCTGAAAAGATGATCTTGCCGCGTTGTAAGATCAAATACAATAGCAGCATACACGCCAATACCGAGGCGTTAATGAAGATGGTAATTCTGGGAACCGTTCTACTTGTCCATGAGAGGGGCAGTGCTAGACTTAGGTATATGATCCCCAGAATTATCCCGATGCGCAGCCAGAGATATCGATGCGTAGATTCTTCATCTTCCAGTTTAGGAAAAGCAAGCCATTTACGAATCCATGCGGGCATATGGAATCCCAATCCAATAATATCCAAATAAAAGTATATCCTATCTGGAGCGATAGAACAAAAAAAACGGGTGATTTTCACCCGTTTTTTTTGTAAACTATTCCATTCTTACTGGATTTCTCGGAATTAAGAATGCTGACTAAATTTCATCAATATAAAAACGCAGGCGGTTCAATTCAGTCCATTCGGTGGTCTCGTTTTCGTATTCCACTTGCACACGCTCACCGTCCACACCAAGCACGACCACGTCGTAATACAGTCCGTCATTGGCAGATTTGCATTCCACTTCTTCGTCAGGTTCCACAAGAAATTCCTCGAGGTAGTCTGAGCTTGTCCATTCTTCTTCACCGGTATCGAAGCGGATATAAATATCATCACCGTCAATTTTGACTATTGTGGCAGGATAAAAATATTCATCTTCATCGAAGAATGCGAATGCACGGTTGCCTTCGTTCCAGTATTCCATTTTATGTCCTTTCAAACTTGAATTGAAAACCATTATAACAAAAGACATTCCGCCTTTCTTTGTGTGCCTGCTATAATCTCGCGTATTATGAACTGGTATAAAACCATGCTCGAAATATCGACCTCAGGGAAGGGGCTTTTGGATATCACGTCATCTGTTCAGGCGCAGTTAAAGGAATGGCAGGTGCAGGGAGGCATGTGCTTTTTATTTATTCAACATACCAGCGCCTCTCTTACCATCAGCGAAAACTGGGACTCCACTGCCCGCGCCGATTTGGAAACCTTCATGGAACGCCTCGTACCCGAACGGGATAGCTGGTACACCCATGACCTTGAAGGACCCGACGACGCCACCTCTCACATCCGCTCCATGCTGACGGATAGCAGCCTTACAATTCCTATTGATAATGGCACCCTTTCGTTAGGTACCTGGCAGGGTGTGTATGTCTTTGAGCACCGTGCCCATCCGCATCGAAGGAAGGTGTTGATGCGGGTGCTTTCAACTGAGTGATCTTGTAAATGAAAGATGGGTTAGAATTATATAAATCATAAATTCTCAACATGAATTACCTTTTCCCGGAACTAGGCACCTTGTTTAGCGGTGTATCTGTAAAAGATACAGATGTAGTTTTGCGCGATGCAAAATTGACAGGGTTGGTCGAGAAGAGATTGTTTGCAGGCGGGTATGCAGTAATGGTATTTTCCAGCGGAATACCGGGGGTGGCTTATCACATTGAAGGCGAAACTGTAACTCCATTAACGATTTCAGAATTTTCAGCTGTTGGTGCCGAACAAACCGTTGAGGCGCGTGTCATTAAATTGCCTGATGTTGCTGGGCGGCTTTCAATGTTAGCGTTGGAATCCAAACCGGATGAAGGCATGATGATCCAGAATGAGAATGAATGGAACATCCATATTGAATCCTGGAGGAAAAATAGGCGGAATGCGCTGCTTGAGGTCAGGTCTGGCGAAATGTATGGGGTCACCCTCATCTGGCAGGGAGAATTACAGGCGAGCGATATGATTTTCACTACCTCCTCAGAAGGCATCGTTTTAAGCCTTCCTGATTTTGCTGCAACTCGCGGTTTCCCGATGGACGTAATGCTGTATTCTTTATCCGATTCGTCGCAGGCATATCAATATGCGGTACTCAGGCATGGTGTAATGGAGTGGATGAGTATGATGCTTGCCCGCTATAAGGAATTAGTGGGGAGCAAACTCCTTTTTACAATGGAACAGGAATTGAATAGCCAGATCCACCCCTGGGGTTGGAAAATTAATTTGAACGGCACTCGGATGAGTGATGCTCACTTTTTTCTTCGTATGAAGGAAGCAGAACAGGCGTATCGTGCTTTGTTTATGTCCATGAGCATGTTAATGGATATTGTGATCGGGAGCAACTTGACCTTGCGGCTATTAAACGAAACTTATGCTCAACTTCCCCCTGAAGAACAGGCGGTTTTGCATGCAATGCGCTTGATACCAGTGGCTTTTTCGGAATAGTGGCGAATGAATAACCTTAAATCAACCAAAATCTTAGGATTGTCTCCTCAATGGGTTTTGCGGCTGGGATATTTCCTTGCTTTTACTATGCTTTCCCTAATGGTTAGGGAATATTACCTCCCTTCACCCGATGAAAATGAATCAGGGACAGGCACCTTGATTATTAATTACATCAGCCTTGTTTCTGCCATTGGTGCAGCAGTTATCGCCAGTATGGTGGCAGGACAATTTTCAAAAGGCGAATCTCCGCACCGGATCTGGGTTTTGTTCTCTGTCGGACTTTGGTTATGGGTTGCTGGTGAAGTAAGCGTGATGGATTACAGCTTTTTTCCGGCGGACAATATTTCACCAGACTTTGAGATGGTGGATGTCTTCTGGTTGTTGGGATATCTTTTCCTCGGGTTGTCTCTATTTTTGCAATTGCTGGCAGCTTATGGAGTGAAACATAGACGTAGAATTTATTTATTTTATGTTGGTATGGTGGCATTTGCTGTGTTGGTGGCAGCGGGTTTGACGATCCTTATTCGTAACCAGAATCCAGAGGGCGATTCGTGGTTGTTTTTGTTTGTCACCCTTTTGTATCCGGTTTTGGATGTTTTCGAAGGCGGCACCGCTCTTTGGCTTTCATTTCTCTTTGCGCGTGGGCAATGGAGCCGACCATGGTGGGGCTTGATTTTATTCGCCATTACAGACGGTATCGATGCCTTTTATTGGAGTGGCGGCTACAATCTTGTTCCTGTTTCTTTTCAAAATATTCTTGATTTTGTATCGTTAATTACATACCCTTCAAGTTATATGATCGCCGGGTTGGCGTTGCTTTCCAATTTCTTCATCCTTCGCTATGGCATGAATAGCGGACTATTAACCGTTCCAAAAAAGAAAACACTTTCGAATTTGGGTAAAGGATAAAGCAGGCTTCTTGCATAAGCGCTCTTGCTGCCTTGAGCAGGGTGAAAAATGGACTTTTGCAAGAAGTCTAGTATAAAAAATAATAAAAGCCGGGCATGTGATTGCTCGGCTTTTTTATCTCTATTTTTTTCCAAACTTCTTCATCAACACAGCTTTCAACGTAGGTACGCTAATTTCCTGCAATTCATAGCGGACTCTTTTCCTATATCTCTCCCCATATCATCACTCTGTTCCTTCCATTTTCCTTGGATTGATAAAGTGCTTTATCTGCTTTGAGGATCAAATCTTCTGCCATCTTTGTATGATTAGGGTAAGTGGCAATCCCTACCGAGACCGTAATATTTATACTCTTGGTTTCGTACTGAATGTAAATTTGGGTGCATTGCGTTCGAAATTGTTCTGCACGGTCGTAAGCGGCTTGGGTTTCTATTCCTGACATGACCAGTATAAATTCTTCACCGCCATAGCGGCAGGCAATGTCTGAACCGCGACTGTTGGTCTTTAGAAGATCTGCAATGGCGATCAGGAATTTGTCGCCGGTTTTGTGTCCATACGAGTCGTTGATATCCTTGAAATGGTCAACATCCATCATTAGTAAACTGATCGGGATATTCTCTCGTTCTGCACGATTTAACTCATGGGCGAGATATTCAGCAAGATAGCGGCGGTTGTAAAGCCCTGTCAATGGATCATGGATGGCTTGTTCCTGTAACTCCATGCGAAGCAGCTCGACTTTCTTCACGTGGTTATGCAATTCCTGATTTGCTTGCATCAGCAGGCGCTCATTTAATTTCCTTTCTGTGATGTCTCGTGAGACGCCATATACCTCTAAATGAGAGGTGGCTTCATTGATATGGAAACTTGTCGTTGCCTCTGTCCATATAGTGCTTCCGTCTTTGCAGGGTTGTTCCACTTCGTTAACGTGAAATCCAGTATTCCCATCCAGGTATTCTTGAACATAGGTTGGAAGTTTTTCCTGGAGTAATTGGAATGACTGTGGTGTGAGAGCCTCTGAAAGGCTTTGCTGAAGAACTTCGTCCACGGTGTAACCACGTAGTTTTTCAATGGATGGACTTACGTATCGAAAACGCATGATATGAACGTCGAGGATCCAGATCACATCTGAAATATTTTCCGCCAGAAGTCTGTACCTTGTTTCGCTGGCTTTTAATGCCTCATTGATCTGCTTATGATCGGTCACATCGTCGAATGTCGTATATACCTGATAGGGTTCTTGCTCGTCATTTTTAAATTGTGGTACAGCATGGACATTGATCCAGCGGTAGTCGTTGACCTGCGGATTGAAAACCCCCATAACGACGTTTCGAACTTCCTGCCCGGTGCGTAATGCGATCATGGCTGGATGTTCCTGCCCTGGGAGTTCACTGCCATCTTCATGGATCGTTCTCCAGCGCGGGTCCATGGACGTGCGCCCTTGCATTTGGTCGCTGGTGAGCCCCAGAAGATGTTCGGCGGCAGGGTTTGCCAGTACCACCTCGCCGCTTTTGGATTGAAATACAACCCCCTGCACCATGGTTTCAAATAGCAATCTGAATCGGGCTTCGCTATCGTGCAGAAGTTCTTCAGCTTTCTTGCGTTCACTTATGTCCTGCATGAAAACGATGATATGAAGCGAGTCTTCGAATCGATAATAACTAAGCTTGATATCTACTGGGATTTCTCTGCCATCTTTGTGTTGAGCGAGCAGGTTGACGCCAGTTCCGAGCTGACGAATAAAGGGTTTTTCGTTATACCCATGGCGGTGCTCGGCATGGGTATAACGAAAACGATCTGGCAATAATTCGTCCACATTTTTTCCAACAAGTTCATTGTTGGAGTATCCCATGAGGGTGGATGCCTCTATATTGGCAAAGTTGATCGTACCATCCTGATCAATACCAAAGATCAAATAAGGCGCCGAGTCGACCAATTGACGGATGCGTTCTTCGCTGGCGAGTAACGCTTCTCTCGCCCGTCTTTTTTCGTTTATGTTGCGCGAGACACCATAAATTTCAATATGCCCATTTTCAGGATTGATCTGAAAATTTGCCGTAACTTCGGTCCAGACTGTAGAGCCATCCTTGCATATCTGTTCCAATTCGTCCACATAAAATGCCTGTTGTCCATTTTGAAAATCCTTCAATCGCGACGCAATCGATTGTTGGACGTATCGGAACGAATCTGGCGCTAGAGCGCTTTCCATGTTCCCTGCAATGACTTCTTCCGGGCTGTATCCTCTTAACCGTTCCACGGATGGACTGATATAACGGGTGCGATTTTCAATTATGTCGTATATCCAGATCACATCCGAGACATTTTCTGCCAACAGACGGTACATTTCCCTGCTTTGCTTTAGTGCTTCTTCCGTTTTTTGCCTTTCTTTAAGTTCTATTTTCAATTGGGTATTTGTATAATCGAGATGCTCTATCAAAAGATGGACAACTACATTGGAAATAATGATGATAATGATCAAAATGACATAGTCGAATACTGTTGCATGCATGTTGATTTGCGGAATGTATAACCCGTAAATATCCCCAAATGTCAACCAGGTGATTCCTGCAAGTGTTAATCCCGTTGCAAAGATCATACCGCGGCGTTTTTGAGCCAGCCCGGCGAACATGATCATGACGGGATAAGCAATCAGTGCGTAGTCGTGAATCCCCTGTCCCAGAGTTGCGGCGATGGTGATAAAGGTTATATAGATGCCAGCCGTTGCCAGACTGCTTTTAGAAAGTTTTCCTTGACGTAGAAGCACCATGGGTATGAGTTGCAGGACACAACCTGAGGTAAGTAAAAGCCAAAGAGAGCCATCACCCCATACCAAATCCATAAATAGGATAATGCCACTTCCCACCCAATAGATCAGGATATTAATCAGCAAGATTCGTCCCAATCTCTTTTCTTCTTCCCCTTGAGTATTATGGTGTAACAACCATTTGTTCGGGATAGTTGACATGAGATACGCCTAATGTGAGAGATTTTTTTTCTTGACAGGATTATCCTTAAGTTAATTGTAGCAAGAAAGTGCCTCAATGTGCATGGGCTGGTTGTTTAATAAAAGTCGGTTTGCCTCTCGACAAACCGACTCATCTTTTATTTCTTCATTCCAAACTTCTTCATCAACACATCTTTCAATGTAGGCACGCCAATCTCTTGCAATTCATAGCGGACTCTTTGACTCGGCTTGTTGATCTTGATGACGCGGCTCAAGTCGATCGGCGTACCGATCACAACCATATCCACATCCGATTTGTTGATGGTTTCTTCCAGTTCGCGGGTCTGTTTTTCACCATAGCCCATCGCAGGAAGGATGGCACCGGTCTTCGGGTACTTTTCAAAGGTCTTGGCGATCGAACCGACCGCGAACGGACGCGGATCCACGATCTCTTTGGCTCCGAAACGACGAGCGGCAACATAGCCTGCGCCATACGCCATCTCACCATGAGTGAGCGTCGGTCCATCTTCTACAACCAATACGCGCTTGCCGAAAATGGCATCTGGGTCATCCACAAAGAGGGGGGAGGCGCCTTCGATCTGTACGGCAGTTGGGTTCAACTTGCGGAGTGACTCGCGCAGCTTGATGACGTTCTCTGCATCCGCCGTGTCCACTTTATTGATGACAAAACAATCTGCCATGCGCACATTGGTCTCGCCGGGGTAGTACGTCGATTCGTGCCCAGTGCGATGCGGGTCTGCGACCACGATCTGATAATCAGGCACATAGAATGGGAAGTCGTTATTGCCGCCGTCCCACAAGACAATGTCCGCTTCCGCTTCGGCTTTGCGGATGATCTTCTCGTAATCGACACCGGCATAAATGATCACGCCGCTGTCAATATGCGGTTCGTATTCTTCGCGTTCTTCGATGGTGCATTCGTATTCATCAAGGTCATCATACGATGCATAGCGCTGCACTTCCTGCGCGACGAGATTTCCATACGGCATTGGGTGACGGATCGCGGCGACTTTGTAGCCCATCTCTTGCAAGACAGCTGCCACGCGCCTCGTCGTCTGACTTTTGCCTGATCCCGTCCGAACGGCACTGATCGACACGACTGGCTTCGTGCTCTTGATCTGCGTGTTCTTTGTGCCCATAATGCGGAAGTCCGCACCGGCGGCGTTGACCATGCTGGCTTTGTGCATCACATATTCATGCGGCACATCGCTGTACGAAAAGACAACTTGTTCCGCGCCATACTTCTTGATGAGGTCGAGCAGTTCTTCCTCGGCTCGGATTGGGATTCCGCTCGGGTACAAGTCACCAGCCAACTCTTTCGGATAGAGGCGTCCTTCAATGTCGGGGATCTGGGTGGCGGTAAAAGCTACAACTTCGTAATCCTTATTCCCTCTGAAAAATGTATTGAAGTTGTGAAAATCGCGCCCTGCGGCGCCCATGATGATGGTTTTGATCGGCATAGGAAACTCCTGTGCTTTCCGCATCGAGGACCATGTCCGAGCAGACTCGGCTTGGGATTTGAGCCAACTCGTTTTTACCCAATGCGGTCTTATTAATAAGATTAAACAAGAAAACAGGCTGGACGCCAAGATAACGTTCAGCCTGTTTTTGATGTGACACGCTTCTTTCCCCGCTCGAACCTGTATCTGTTACTGAACCATTCTCCACGCCGACGGTAAAGCAACACCCGCCGCAACCATCTTGATGACATCACCGATGATAAATGGCAGTAAACCCAATTCAATGGCTTTGCCAAAACTGCCAACAACGGTGCTTAACCATGTCACACCGAAGGCGTAGATGATGACTGTACCGACCAGGAAAGGCAGGACGGAAGTCTTGAAACTGCGTTCCATACCACGTTCAGCCAGTAAGCCGACAACATACGCCGCCACAATAAAGCCAGCCAAATAACCAGCCGTTGCACCGGTGAGAATGCCAATTCCGCTGGCACCGCCTGCGAAGAAGGGCAGCCCTGCCGCACCTTGAGCGATGTATGCAAGCATGGCAGCCGCTCCACGTTTAGAGCCAAGCAGCGCGCCAACGAGCAACACGGCGAAGGTCTGTCCCGTAATAGGAACGGGGGAGAAGGGCAAGGGAATTTCAATTTGAGCCAATAGCGCAACCAACCATGAACCAAGCAAGATCAAAGTGACGTTGCGCACAGCGCTGGAAACATGCGGGAATGAACGTTCGTATATTGTAGGGGCAAGTGTGGTCATTAAGAGTCTCCTATGTAAAATGATTCCGAAATAATAACCCCTAAACTTGCTGTTCGATTTGCATTAGACCATTGTCCATCGTCCATGGTCTATCGTCTAATAAAAAAACAGACCAAGCTTCACAACTTGATCTGTCTCCACTTTCTATCTATTTTCTTTTCCCTCTTTCATCCACTACATCACATCCGGCGACTGAATATCCAAAAGCCGCAGGGCATTTGCCACCACCTGCTTTGCCGCTGCCACCAATCGCAGACGGGCATTCTTTACCTTTTCATCATCATTTTGCAAGACAGGCACGGCATGATAGAACGAGTGGAAGGCGTTCGCCAGATCGTAGGCATACATCGCCATCACGAGCGGACGATACTCTTCTGCCGCCTGTTGCACTTTCTGCGGGAACTGTGACATCTGCTCGATTAACTCGATCTCCTGCTTTGTAAGATCATAATCAAACGTGGCGCTCATCACACTGCCAGCCTTTTTCAAAATGGAGTTTGCACGCACATGCGCATTCTGAATATACGGACCAGTCCGTCCGTCGAATGAAAGCGCTTCGTTGATGTCGAAGACAATGTCTTTATTGTTATCCACCGAAAGCATCGAATAGACCAATGCGCCTAAACCGATCTGCTGGGCGATCTGCTCGCGTTCGTCAGGTGCGATCTCCACGCTCTTTTCGGCATTCACCGAAAGCACGCGCTTCACGGCTTCGTCATACACTTCTTTAAACAAAACCACACGTCCCTTGCGGGAAGACATGGCACCTTCAGGCAAACTCACAAAACCGTAGCCGAGGTGATGACACTTCTCCGATTGCGGGAAGCCCCACAACTTGAGAATGGCAAATGCCTGTTGCAAGTGCAATGCCTGGCGCGAGTCAACGACATAGATCGAACGGTCTACGTGATACTGTTCGAACTTCACTTTGGCTAATGCCAGATCTTTGGTCAGGTAAAGCGTCGTGCCGTCTCGGCGCAAAATGACGTTAGTGCGATACTTCTCCTTGGTCAGCCCAAGTTTCTCGTCGATCTTAACGATGACTGCGCCGCCGCTTGGGCGTTCATCATCTGCGATGTTTTTGGCGATCAATTCATCCACGATCACCTTCGAGGGCTCATCCACTTCAGACTCGTAGAACCACACATCCATTTTTACATCGAGCATGTGCAGCACTTCGCGCAGTTCTTCCAAGCTCCACTCACGGGTCACACGCCATAACTCGCGCACATACTCATCGCCCGCGTCCCACTTGCGATACATCTCGCGGCGTTCGGCTTCGTAAGCTTCGCGCTGCGCGGTCTGCTCGGGTGTTTCGTTTTCTTTCTTTTCCAACAACTGATTGGCTTCCACGTACAACTTTAAGAGCCATTGCCCGCGCTCATGAACGCCTGCAGGTTCCTGTCCCTTGTATAGTTTTTCATAGATCCACATCACCGTGATGACGCCCAGACCCAAGTCACCGGGGTATGAAGCACGGATGGTTTTAAAGCCTGCAAACTCAACCAGCCTTGCCAACACTTCACCCAAGATTGTATTGCGTGCATGCCCAATATGAAACGAATGATGTGTATTCGGCTGAGCATATTCGACCATCACAGTCTCAGCCTTCGCCGCACCACGCCCAAATTCAATTCCATTGGAGAGCACTTCTTCCACAACGCGACCCGCATACTCAGATGTTTTAAAGTAGACGTTGAGATAGCCTTTCACCGCTTCGATGTGACTGATCCCAGCTACGCTTCCCAACTGCGCCTTGACCTGCTCGGCAATTTCTTGAGCCTTTTGCGGCACCGGAAGTTTGCTGCCTCTACCGAGTTTCGCTTCGTTGGCGGCAGTCTGAAAGAAGGAAGTAGCAAAACCCCATTCACCCGAGAAGGGGATGGGCTGCCATTTCAATTCTGCCAGCGCAATGTCGTTGGCTTTGCAGAACTCTTTTACTTTTTCTTCGATGAGTTGTTGTTCTTTTTGAAACATAGGCGTAGCGATCCTGTGGATAGATAATTTCGATTATATCTACTTTCAATGCCGAAACGAAATGAATGTAGGTTGGGGGCTTCTCAACGCCGAAGGCGTGAAATGATTATAGATTTTTGGGTTATATCATCCCAACCCCGAAGGGGTGATATAGGTTTTATCGTGCTACGACACCCCTTTGGGGTTCATGTGACGATTTGTTTGTTGCTAAAATCCTGTTATCCCATCGGGATTAGACTTTTGAATGCTATTGGCGGAGACTTCAATCGTTCAATGACCTTTTCAGCGCATTCTTCGGTCGTCAATGTGGCAGTGTCGAGTTCGAGGTCGTATTGAGCGTATTTATGAATAACCTCATATTGCAGTCTGGCTTGACCGAGGGTACGGTCTTTTCTATCTTTTTCGCGTTGTTCCAAAATTTCCAGTGGACAGGTCAGCCCAATGAGGTAAGTGTTCGTTTTGGCAAACAATTCGGCGCACTCATCCACCCAGGCTTTTTCGACGAAAACATGGTCAGCAAGGACGTTGTTTCCGCGCGAAGCGGCAGCGGCGATGGCGTGGTGCATGCCCGAGAACAGCGACCAGCCCACAGGTCCAGCATGAAGCGCTTTTCCAAGGACCTCATCCCAAAGCGGACGGTCAAGATAGCGGCTGGGCAGCATCCAAATGAATTTGTCGATGCCCATATCCAGATATGGATCGGGTAACTTTTTCTGCAAAAGTTTCAGCAGAGAAGTTTTTCCAGAGGAGGATGTCCCGTTGATAAAGATGACAGTGGGCATAAAGTACCCGTGAAGGGTAAAACAAAAACGGGAGTCTTGCGACTCCCGCTGCTGTTCGAGTGCTAACTTACGCGCTCTTTTTGGTCAACGCTGCAAGGGCTTTCATCAAGCGGCTCTTGCGACGCGCGACCGTGTTCTTATGGAACACGCCTTTTTCAGCTGCCTTATCCAAAGCGCTGATGGCTTGCATCACAGCTTGCTTGGTTTCAGGGGTCTCGCTGGAAATGGCTTTGCGCGCGGCGTTATCGGCAGTGCGGGCGGCGCCACGGACATTGCGGTTACGCAGACGGCGCTTCTCGTTCTGACGATTGCGTTTGATTTGTGACTGAATGTTAGCCAAGGTCTTCCTCCAAAAAATTCTTGCCTTACTTTTACGACGGCGACATATTTTACATGGCGGGGGCGTATTTGTCCAGTAAATCGAAAAGAAATCCGCGGGCAATTTTGCCCGCGGATCATTGGTTATGGGGTCGCCGGTGCAGCGTTGATGGGGGTGTAGGTGGCGGTGGGGAGAACCGTACCCGGACCCGGTGTAATAGGCGTGCTGGTTGGCGGACGAGTGGCGGTGGCTGTCACAATATTCACCGGAACCAACAGAACCTGCCCAACAAAGAGGGCGTTCGGGTCGGTCAGAGAATTTTCTTTCATGATTTCTTCGATGGTGCTGTTGAACGTATTTGCGATCGCACCCAGCGAGTCACCGGAAGCAACTACGTACTCCAATTTGGTTCCGCGCGGGAGGTTAGGTGGAATAGTTGTCGCGGTCGGAAGCGGCATATCTGGGTTGGGCAGCAAAATGGTCTGACCAGGAACGACATTTAGTGTAGTTGGGTCGATCCCTGTAGCGAATTTGGTCGGATCGGAAGGGGTTGCATAAGGATTCAGGAGCAACATGAGCGGAATGGCATTTTCACCCAATGCGAACTTTTCTGCAATTACTGCCAGAGAGTCGCCATCCTGCACGGTGTAGGTAAACGGCGCCGAGAACGTAGGCGTTGATGTGATGGTGGGTGAAGGTGTTTCTGTAAACGTGGGTGTTGGCGTGTTCGTGTTGGTTGGCGTGTAGGTCATGGTAGGGGTGGGGGTGTCCGTAGCCAACAGAAGGTTGATCGGCTTTCCGGGCAGGGTAAGCCAGTAGATCAACAGTGCCAGCCCTCCCAGTAAAAGTACACCAGCAGCGATCACGATCGTGTTTTGCCTGCCGCGGTTTCGTTTGCGATAGGAGCCGATCGTTCCTGATGGGGGGGAGCCTGTAGGTTTGATATTCATTGAGACATTCCTTTTTGCACTACTTTCTTGATGTATTTTCCAGCCAGTAGCAGTGTGATTTAATTCTACCTGAAAAATTGAATTGCGTAAGTCGGGAGGAATAGCCCTCCCAGTTCAGCACGAGTAAAAAATTGGTGTAGATCTCATAATGATTGACTCCGGAGTAAAAACGAAAAGATATAGAAAGACCTCTGCATGATAAGCGCAGAGGTCTTAGGGGGTGTAACAATGAGAGGCAATTATCGTGCCATATGCTCTTTTAAGTATTTTCCAGTGTAAGAACCCTTGACCTTCATCACTTGTTCCGGCGTACCTTCGGCGATCAATTCGCCGCCACGGTCGCCGCCTTCGGGACCGAGATCGATCAACCAGTCGGCAACCTTGATAATGTCTAGGTTGTGCTCGATGATCAACACCGAATTGCCAGTATCGACCAGTCGCTGCATTACTTCGATCAATTTGTGAACGTCTGCTGCGTGCAAGCCGACGGAGGGTTCGTCGAGCACGTACAAAGTTCGTCCAGTTGCGCGGCGAGACAACTCTTTCGATAACTTTACACGTTGCGCCTCACCACCAGAGAGAGTTGTAGCAGGCTGCCCCACACGCACGTAGCCCAAGCCAACTTCCTGTAAGAGCTTCAGCTTATTCTGCATCTGCGGATAATTCTGAAATTCTCCCAGCGCATGCTCAACGGTCATATCCAACACATCGGCAATTGAATATTTATCACGGAATAAAACCTGCAAGGTCTCGCGGTTGAAGCGCTTGCCATGACAAACATCACAGGGCACGTACACATCCGGCAGGAATTGCATTTCAATACGTAATTCGCCCTGTCCCTGACAGGCTTCACAACGCCCGCCATGCACATTGAAAGAGAAGCGCCCGGGTTTGTATCCGCGCACTTTGCTTTCGGGCAGTTCAGCATACAGCTTGCGAATTTCATCGAACAAGCCGGTATACGTACCCGGGTTCGAGCGCGGTGTGCGCCCGATGGGTGACTGGTCAATGTTGATGATCTTGTCGAGATGCTCGATCCCTTCGATCTTTTTGTGTTCGCCGCCTTGGGTGCGCGCGCCCATTAACTTTGCGGCGAGTTCGTTGTATAGAATATCGCTCATCAACGTGGATTTGCCCGAGCCGGAAACACCAGTGATGCAAATCAACTTTCCAAGCGGGATGGTGATATTGAGGTTCTTGAGATTGTTTGCAGTTGCGCCGAGGATTTTGAGATTCTTCCCATTACCTTCGCGCCTCTTCTTCGGGACTTCAACCTGTTTCCGCCCCGAGAGATATTGTCCAGTGAGTGACTTTGGGTGCGCCAAGATCTGCTTGGGCGTGCCTTCTGCAATCACCTGTCCGCCATGTTCACCGGCGGCAGGACCCAGATCGATGACCCAATCTGATTCAAGGATGGTTTCGTCATCGTGTTCAACGACCAAGACCGTATTGCCGAGATCACGCAGACCTTTGAGCGTTTCCAGCAGACGTGAATTATCACGCGGATGTAAACCAATGGAGGGTTCATCTAAAACGTAGAGCACGCCCACGAGACGTGAACCAACTTGCGTCGCAAGGCGGATGCGTTGAGCTTCTCCACCAGAGAGAGTCACAGCTGAACGGTTCAATGTCAAATAATCCAAACCGACGTTGACGAGGAAGTTCAAGCGTTCGTGGATTTCTCTAATCACTCGTTCGGCGATGGCTTTCTGTTTGGATGTAAGCGGCGAATTTTTGCCCGCGATCTTTTTCACCCAATCCAGCGTTACCAGCACGGGCCATGAGTTGGCTTCCACGATGTTAACATCGTCCACGGTGACGGCTAATGCGGCGGGATTAAGTCTTTTTCCCTTACAACTCGGGCAGGGACGGTCGGACATGAACTCTGAAATTTTTTCGCGGATGTATTCCGAGTTCGTTTCACGGTAGCGGCGTTCGAGGTTGGTGATGACGCCTTCGAAGGCACGGGTAAATTTGAACTCATTGCCATTCGCGTTCTGATAGGTCATCTGAATTTGTTTGTCACCCGTGCCGTACAAAACGATCTTTTGCTGTTCTTTGGTCAATTCATTGAAGGGTTTATCCAGATCAAATTTGAACGCCTTGGCGGCGTTAACCAAACTCTGCCAGTAATAGCCGCCTTCTTCCTTCGGTCCACTCCACTCCATGCTGATGATCGCTCCATCGGTCAGAGACAAGCTATCGTCTGGGATGATGCGGTTGGGGTCAATTTCCAGTTTGGAGCCAAGTCCCTGACAATCTGGGCAAGCGCCTTGGGGCGTGTTAAAGGAAAAGGTACGCGGCTCCACTTCAGAGATGGTCGAACCGTGCTCGGGGCAGGCAAGATGCTCAGAGTAGGCGATGTCTTCCTTTTTATCCACGAGGTTTACGGTGATGTATCCCTCGCCGAATTTGAGAGCCGTCTCTACTGAATCGGTCAGACGGGTAAGCGCCGCTCTTTTATCTTCCTTTGAACCTTCCTGCGAAATGACAAGACGGTCAACAACCGCTTCGATCGTATGTTGTTTATAACGGTCGAGTTCGATCTCATCGTCGAGCGAGTGGACGGTTCCATCTACGCGAGCGCGGGTAAAGCCTGCCTTGCGGATCTCATCAAAGACAGCTTGATATGTGCCTTTGCGTCCGCGCACCAACGGGGCAAGCAGAATGATGCGCGTGCCTTCAGGTAAGTTTGCGATCTTATCCACGATCTCTTGAGCTGATTGTTTCGCCACGACACGTCCGCAAACCGGGCAGTGCGGAATGCCTGCACGCGCAAACAAAAGACGCATGTAATCATAGATTTCGGTTACGGTGCCGACGGTGGAACGCGGGTTGTGGCTGGTGGATTTCTGGTCGATGGATACGGCGGGGGAGAGCCCGTCAATGTAATCGACATCGGGCTTGTCCATTTGACCGATGAACTGGCGCGCATACGCCGAAAGTGACTCGACATAACGTCGCTGTCCTTCGGCGAAGATGGTATCGAACGCCAGTGACGACTTGCCCGACCCCGACAAGCCGGTGATGACCACGAACTTGTCGCGTGGAATTTCTACGGTGATATTTTTCAGATTATGGACGCGCGCGCCCACGACACGGATTTTGTTGGAAGACATGAGACTCCTGTTTGGGAGGGATGATTATAGCACAGGCGTTCTGTTAATTGAATAGTCTCGGGAGTTAATTGAAAATAATTATTCTTATACAAGACCTCCATATTTTCGGTGAAAACGTATTCGTATTTGTATATATAAAAGCATCCGTCGAATATTCGACGGATGCTGAAAGACCAAAAAGCAATTGAAATTAGGGTTTGATTTCACAAAGGGCTGGGAATTTTTGGCAAATATTCACAAGTATGATGCCACCGCCCCCTGATGATGGTGAAGAAGGCGATGAACCATCATCCCCTGCTTCTTCCGAAACACCAGCTACGGGGCAGCCCAAGGGCTCGGTGCCAGTTGGGACAAAACCCACTGGGACGCGGCAGGAGTTGTCGATACCAGCAATGTTTTTGATCGGGTACAGACTGTTTTGTTTGTCCGGTGACCCGGCAGATTCTTCTGTTGTTGTGTCATGTAAATTGAACTTTGTAGTATCAAATGGGGTGGCACTTGCCCAAACCGACCACATAAAAGTAGGGGTAGAAGGAAAGATGACCTTGTTGAATGCAATTTGAATGGAAGGAGTTTCACCGTTCACAAATCGTACCCATCCCAGATCGGGGTTTGCTCCCTCTCCACTATCAAACATGAGTTTTTCGTAGCCATCGCCCGTGTAATTCGTATCACTGCGTTTTGCGTCATTGCCGCCAATATCGCCATTGTCATCAGCGTAGATTTGCACACCATTCGTGCTCCAGTCACTTCCAAATGTTGGGTTGGCAACGATCAACAATTCGCCGCGTCCGTCAATGTTGCTGTCTAATTCAATGGCGTAATGACCGCTGGGAGCTTGGCCAGCAGCAGCCAATCCGCCCAAATTTAGGGTGACATAAAAGAAATTATCATCTTCACCAATTGAGAAATTGACAATGTCAATTTCAGGTAAATATGCTCCCATGTCCGCAGTAAATGGACGTTCATATCTGTTTTTCTTAAAGTCATCGCCAAAATTTACATCTTTATTTTCAGCAGAATTGATTTCATCATTGTCTGAAGCGTTTCCTATAGTTTCGGCTGGTTCAGAAGGTATCGTCGTGTGAACGATCGGTGCTTCAGTAGCTGGTGCTTCTGTTGCAACTGGTGAGTCAATAGCTGGTGCTTCCGTTGCATCTGGAGTGGCGCCTCCAAAATTACAAGCAGATAGCATTAACACCATTAGAATTGCCAACAATTTCGATAGATTTGATTTCATAACTTCTCCTATTTTTTTCTTCATAAAATAAATTTGTGACCTGCGTGTCTGATATTAAACTTTTTCATGCACCTTGAAAATCACCCTTTCGTGGCATGACTTTTGTATGAAAGTTTTTCACCGTTCATTGGGGAACATTTCTTCAAAATAAACGTCTCCGTTCATTTTGAAGAAAAGACGGCATGGTAAAAGCCTCAACGGATTTTTATGAATGCGCTAAAAGATATCCAATATAAATTCGGAGAAGTACAAGGGCTTTTATTGTTTCTTTTTTTATAACCCCGCATACTTTTCTTGCAAACTTGCTTGGGAACGGTGTTTAAATTCGGGCTCTAGAATTGATATTCCCTTTCTTGGGGCATTGAGCTGGTTTGTGCATCGGCATTATCTTGAACGAGGCAGTTTCGGTCGTTCGGGGTAACCCTACTATTTTTCTACGCAAAATATAGGAAATTGGTCATGTTATACTGAGTGCAACTTCTCAAATCCGGCGGTGTTCTTATTTTTAGTTCCGCCGGTAAGGTTTTTAACTTGTCCGATACGGAATATCACGAAGAGGAAGTGCTCGCCCGCGCCTCCCAAGGCGATAAGGACGCATTTGGCGCACTGTACGAACGCTATGCAGAGCGCATCTTCAACTATGTGTACTATCGCACTGGGAACCAGCATGATGCTGAGGATTTAACCGCGCGTGTATTCCAGCGGGCGATGAACCACATCCGAAATTACACGGATCGTGGAGTGCCGTTCTCGGCATGGCTTTACCGGATCGCTCACAACTTGGTGGCGAACTGGCATCGCGACCGCAGCCGTAAGCAGGAAATCCCTATTGATGACCTGCCCATTCTGCCGACCAAGGGTGACCACCCTGAAAGGAATTTGGTCCGTTCGCAGGAGCAGGATGCGCTGTTGAAAATGATCCGCAAGCTTCCGCCGGAGAGGCAGAACCTGTTGATCTTGAAATTTGTCGAGAACATGTCTAACGCTGAGATCGGTAAGATCATGGGTAGAAGCGAAGGAGCTGTGAAGAGTCTTTATCATCGCACTCTTCTGGCACTTCGAGATCAATTGGAAGATCAAAATCTTAATCTTGAAGGAGAATAAACCATGGCATTACGTATCGTAACCGACGGCGCAGTAGACCTTCCAACAGAGTGGTACAAGGAATACGACATTCAGCGCATTCCGATCAACGTGCATTTTGGCGAAGAAAAGACCTTCATCCAGGATGTGGAACTTGACCAGGACGGGTTTTACAAACTGGTGAACAGCAAGACCCTCCCTCATCCCAAGACCTCCCAGCCTTCTCCGCATCAGTTTGTGGAATTCTACAAAAAGATCGCCCAACCCGGCGATACGATCCTTTCCATTCATATCACCAGCAAACTCTCCGGCACATACGCCTCATCCGTTTCGGCGGCTGAGGAATTAAAGGGCACTTACACTGTTGTGCCGGTGGATACGTTATGCGGAACGATGGGCACGGCTTTTATGTGCCGCGCTGCCCGCCAGATGGAACGTGCTGGCAAGAGCGTCGATGAGATCGTGAAATTCATCGAAGGTGTTCGTAGCAAAACCCATGTGGTTCTCACTCTTGAGACCCTTGAATACGCTCGCCGCAGCGGACGTGTCGGCGCGCTTTCGGCAGCGCTCGCATCTGTCTTGAACGTCAAACCGATTGCTTTATTGAAAGACGGGCTGATCGACATGGTCGATCGCGTTCGCACGCGCAAGGCTGCCATTGAACGTGTGCTTGATCTTGCAAAAGAAACCGTTGGCGATGCACCTGTTGCAGTTGGAGTCGTTCATGCCAATGATGAAGCATCCGCACAGTCACTGCTGGACGAGGCAAAGAAACGTTTCAACGTTAAGGAAAGTTTCCTGACCGACCTATCGATCTCGCTTGTCATCAATTTTGGACCCGGCACAGTTGGCTTGGTGTTATATCCTGCTGAGTAATTAGACCCAATGAACGCACATCAGACTTCCTCCACAAATAATGAATTGCAATCCCTCGAAACGCATCTCTCGCGGACGTTGAAACGGGTATCGCCTCCGAACGGTCTGGTCGAACGCCTGCGCGGACGTGTTCAAATGCCAACCCGTTCCGAGATCACTCTGCGGCTGACCGACTGGCGCAAGTTGTTCATTGTCTTTGGCGGAGTAATGTCTGGTATGTTGTTATTGGTTACGCTGGCGCGCATGTTCTACTACCTCACCGGTCGTAGAGACGCAATGTAAGTTTGTAAAAAAGAATAAACCCCTAAAGGAAAACCTTTAGGGGTTTTTGATTTAACCGGGTTAATTCTTCAGCAACCAATTGCACAATGCTTTTGATTCGGCGATCAGGTCGGCATTGATCGGGAGTTTGAATTCTTCGGTAACACGCAAGGTCAAATGGTCAGCAGCCAATTTCAAGTCGGGGGGGAGAAGCGTTTCTTCTTTGATGAAATTAAGCAGGTCATGGGCGGAACGGCTTGGGAGGCGGGTTCCTTTGCGGGTCAGGTAATCCCGGATGGCGATGCCAGCAGCACGGCGCGCACACACCCGCGCCTGTCCTTCATTGTGATTGGCTCTTGCCTGTGCAGCGGCTTCAAACTCATGTTGGATTTCGTTGGCAGGGTTGGTCATATTGTGATTATAAGATAACCTGTTGCTGGATTTAAGACCGCACTGGGTATAATTTGGGAAAGTATTGAGGAGGCTGAAGATGAAAAATAAATTGTTATCGGTATTTATTTGGAGCGTAGTTCTAAGTGTGATGATCAGTGCGTGCGGCGGAGTGGCGCCGGTTGGTGCGCCAGACGCAGCTGTAACAGAGGCTGCCGAGCCTGTGTCAGAACCTGCTTTGGAGGCGCTTCCTTCGGGTGATGGTCCCACGGTAGTGACCGGTAAGGTGGAATATACAGACTTGTTCTTTACCATGGGCGTCGCTGAGCCTGTGATCATTTTGGAAGATCAGGGTGGGTTCGTTGCCCGAAATCGCAAATTCATTATTCCGGTCGAGTCGCAGGTGATGGGGCAGATCACGTCCGATTTTTATACCTCGCCGTTCACCTATAGCTTGACCCTGCCTGCCCAGCCAAAAGGGACATTGAATGATGTCGATCATGACGGGCAGCAAGATACTGGCGTGATGGTCTTTGCTGTGGCGTATTGGACGAATACCTGGGGTGACCCTTATCTTGAGAAGCGCGATCAAGGCGGCGGCGGATGGTCAGGGGCATATGCCTCCACTCGGGTAAGCGATTCTAGCGATTCTTTCCTTGAAGTCTATGGTGGGCAATATGTAGTGTATGCACCGGACGAGGATCAGCAATTCCCCTCCGATTTTGGTGCAGATAAAAAATTATTCACAGACGATGACCCGCTTGTGAGTTTGCCTGTTGGTTGGTCTGTGGTGGATATGGACCAATCTCCATTTGCGATCGACCGCTCGGATAACCCGACACTTAATTTATATGAGCCGGAAAGCTCCGCGTTGGATGATTTTTCGCAAATGTCTTACACCGAGGCGTTCGACGCCATGTTGGAAAAATTCCGCAAGGAATACGCCTATACGGAATTTAAGAAGGTGGATTGGGACGCCCGCGAGGAGGAATTCCGTCCCCGTTTTGAAGAGGCAGAGAAATCCAAAGATTCTCACGCGTATGCTCTGGCATTGCGCGATTTCCTTTGGTCTGTTCCTGATACTCACATTGCTATGGATATCTCTGCGCTTAA
This sequence comes from Candidatus Villigracilis vicinus, assembly GCF_016702885.1. Taxonomy (NCBI): domain Bacteria; kingdom Bacillati; phylum Chloroflexota; class Anaerolineae; order Anaerolineales; family Candidatus Villigracilaceae; genus Candidatus Villigracilis; species Candidatus Villigracilis vicinus. The sequence continues at coordinate 19,924 of NZ_JADJDD010000005.1, read as the reverse complement.
TGATGATTTCTCCGCTGATATTTCGGGAGGGATAGGTCTGGCGCTGGGAGAAACCAGTGATGGCAAGATCGTTGCTCGTTATATCACCCCGGGTGGTCCCGCGGAAAAATCGGGCATCGAATTTGGCGCTGAGATCATTTCCATGGATGGGAAGCCGATCGATGATATTGTCTCTGTTGTGGTGCCATGGTCTTCGCCGTTTAGCAACCCTGAGATCAAACGATTACAGCAATTGCGTTATGCTACCCGTTTCCGAGCAGAGAAAGGGCAGGTGGAGGTTGCATTCGTGAACCCAGGTGGAACGGCGCAATCGGCTGTTTTGGAAGTGGTCGCTGAGCGTGATAGTTTTAGTGTTACCTCTTTTGCCTTTGGTCAGCCTGCCACTTCATTACCCGTGGAATTCAAAGTCTTACCAAGCGGTTATGGATATATCAAGATCAGCAGCTTCTCCGAAAACGAAGTTTTGAGCATTCAAGCCTGGGAATATGCTTTGCAATATTTCGTTGATAATAAGGTCCCCGGTGTGATCCTGGACATGCGCAATAACAGCGGCGGCAGCGGTTGGCTTGCAGATCAGATGGCAGCCTACTTCTTTACACAAGAGGTTGTTTCTAGAAAAGGATCCACATACGATGAAGTTTCGGACGAGTTTTATATCGACCCTGCCAGTGAAGCGCTCATGATCCCGCCGCGGGAAGGGTTGCAATATACGGGTCCGGTGGTGGTGATGGTGGGTCCGGCATGTGTTAGTGCCTGTGAGTTCTTCTCCTATGACATGACCATCAATGACCGCGCCACCATTGTGGGGCAGTATCCGACCTCTGGCGCAGGCGGGGGTATAGAGGCGTTCATGATGCCGGAAAGTACCTATGTGCAGATGACTGTAGCGCGCCAAATGGATGCTGATGGCAACATCCATATTGAAGGCGGTGGCGTAGCCCCTGATGTGCGTGTACCTGTAACCGTGGAATCATTCCAGCGCGTTTTGGCTGGGGATGATGTGATCCTTGAGGCGGCGGAGGAAGTCATCGGTCAGCCTATGGGAGCCGGGGTTACTCCATCTGCTTCACCGAAACTTTCTACGAAGGAAGAAGCGGAATCTGCTTTGTCTGCCGGCGCGGAATTTCTTGATGCCAAAGCGCGCGAGCAGTATCCGCCCGAAGAGGCATCTGTCCCTGGTGAGTTGACTTATACAGTTCCACTTGAAAAGTCTGAAACATTGATCTGGGCGTATTACTGGTGTGCGTCTACCAAGGAGACGCTGGCGCAGAATTTCAGCCAGATCAACGTCACCTTTGAGATGAATGGAGAGGTAGTTCCCCTCGACCAATTCGCCGTTTCTGAGCTGGAATCGGGCGGGAATCAGTGCCGGGTCATTTATACGGCTCTTTCAGACTGGCAGTCTGGGGAGCATCATCTGACAACATCAGTTACTTTCAAGAGTGCGATCAATGATGGGATGGGGGATTACCCGGCAGGGGACTATATTTCCAAGTACTCTGTCTTTGTACCTTGATCTTCAGGAATCCCGGGTCGGGAGAGACCCGGGATTCCCTGTTCTTGTAAGGGTATTGCAGACAAAACTTATAAAAACTAAGTATAATTATCTTAATGGTTGAGGCGCTGAAGATGTGCCAAATCATCCCATTTACGGAAACGACTGGAGAACCCATGAAAAAATCATTGTTAATTAGCATTCTTGCCACCATCCTGGTGACGGCATGTGCTGCCCAGCCAGCCCAGCCGACTCTTTCTGCTGAAGATCAAAACGCCATTGCGGTTGCTGTGGCAATGACCACAATTGCCGAGAACAGTGTTGCTGTTGAAAACGCTCCGGTCACAGTTGCCGAGGCTCCGGCGATCCCAACCGAACCTGTGGTGATGGTTTCTGTTGATAATCCCACGGCTATGCCGAATGTTACAGATGGGCTTGCCTTGCAGACAACTCCTGAAAGTGTGGTGGACCCCTGTGACAAGATCTTGAAGACTTCTGAAGCTGGTCCGCTTACCAATGTTCGCTTTAAGAACAAGACCGGTGGACAGGTCAGTTTGGGTGTTTTCCTCTGGAAAGAAAATGCTTATGGGCAATGCGGATATGTAGTTGGAAATCCCATTAGTATTGCCAAGAACCAAAGCCGCTCTCTTAGCTTGCCGCAGGGCGCTTATTTTGCCTGGGCATGGGTTACTTTCGAAAACGGTGAGACGAGTTCTCCTCATGGCAACTTCTTCAACAATGAATCCTCCGATCCCAATCTTTCTGCCAGCGCCCGCCCCACCATGGAAGTGATCATTAAGCGCCTTGAGATCATTCCTGGCTAATTTATCATTTGCAATAAAAAAGACACCGGCATGCCGGTGTCTTTTTTATTTGTATATATTGGAGGTTAGTCCACGAAACGATATTTGATCAGCGCCCAGACTGCCTCGAAGGCATCATGAAGTTTGATCTTCTTTCCCTGTGTGTAATCACGTGGATTAAAAGTGATCGGCACCTCATAAATACGATATTTGCGTTTGAGGATCTTGGCGGTAAATTCTGGCTCAAAGTTGAAACTGTTGGCACGGATAACCATTCCTGCAATTACCTCTTTGCGGAAGACCTTGTAACCGGTTTCCATATCGGTCAGAATGGTGTCATATAGGATGTTGGTCATCAAGGTCAATGACTTGTTTGCCACCATGTGCCAGAACATGGTCACACGATGCGCCCTACCGAGGAAGCGTGAGCCGTATACAACATCAGCCAAGCCTTCTTCGATGGGCTTTATCAGTTCAGGGTAATCGCGCGGATCGTACTCAAGGTCGGCATCCTGAATCAGGAGGATATCCCCCTGAGCGGCATTCATACCAGTACGCACGGCAGCGCCCTTGCCTTTATTTTTTTCATGTAAGATGACGCGCAACCCATTTTTTCCATCCAGGGTACCCAGAATGTCGCGCGTTCCATCCTTCGAGCCATCGTCCACAAGTATGATCTCATGCGCCAATTGGGTCGCCTGGACGCGTTGAATGATGGTCTGGATGCTTTCAACTTCGTTGTAAACGGGAATTATGACAGAGAGTTTCATAGCGGCTGGATTATAAACGAAAAGAAGTATAATCGGACGCACGTTCGAAATTTTCCACTCTGGATACGGTGACCCTTATGGTAGTAAAACAAACTGGACAAATTCCCCCTGCGCCTTCTGGCGGGTTTACTCCGCCGCAGATCAATAGCCTTGAGGATACGGGGCTTTCCACCCTCTGGCTTCAAGATCTCATTTTAAAGGTGCTTTACTTTCGTGGGTATTTGTCTGGCAGCAAGATCTCTGATGAGATCACCCTGCCCTTTGCCGGTGTGACAGACCAACTTTTAACCACCCTTAAACAGGAAAAATTGATCGAAGTCAAGTCGTCTCAGGGCGGCTTGGGTGAGGGGTCCTACACCTACGGCATCACCAGCGCTGGAATTGTCCGCGCGCGTGAAGCGTTGGAACGCAGTCAATATGCAGGACCAGCCCCGGTTCCTTTCGAAGTCTATAATGAATCCATTCGAAAGCAAAAGAGCGGCAGGGTTGCTGTTACCACTCGTAGTATGCGGCAGATTCTTTCGCAAATGGTGATTTCCGAGGCGTCTTTTCAGCGTCTTGGTCCTGCTTTGAATTCCGGAACATCCATCTTTATGTATGGACCTCCCGGAAACGGTAAAACCAGCATTGCTCGTGCTTTTGGCAACCTGGTGCTTAGCCAGAATATGTACATTCCGTATGCTTTGTATCTGGATGGGCAGGTGATCAAGGTATATGATGCGGTCAGCCACAGCCTTGCACCGGATAATGACACTGGTTCTCCCAACCCAACCGGTACATTGCGCTCCAACAACCGCCGCGACCCACGTTGGGTTAAGATTCGTCGACCATTCATTGTTGTCGGCGGCGAGTTGACGTTGGAAGGTCTTGACCTCGTATTTGATGACACCACAAAATTTTACGAAGCGCCATTTCAAGTAAAAGCCAATGGCGGAATTCTGCTTATTGACGACTTTGGACGCCAGCAGGTTCGTCCGCGTGACCTGCTCAACCGCTGGATCGTTCCACTCGAAAACCGGGTGGACTTCCTGCGCCTGCATACCGGGCGCAAAGTGGAAGTGCCCTTCGATGTCTTGATCGTCTTCTCGACCAACCTGCCGCCAAAAGACCTTGTGGATGAAGCCTTCCTGCGCCGTTTGCGACACAAGATCGAGATCGGCGATCCATCCTTTGAAGAATATCGCGAGATCTTTAAGCGCGTTGCCCAAGACAAACGCGTTGAATATAACGATCAGGGATTGGCTTATCTTCTGCAGGAATGGTACATCAAACGCAATCGAAAGCTGCGCGCCTCCCATCCCCGCGACCTGTGCGATCAGATTCTCGACATCGCCTCGTACATGTCGGTTACGCCTACCATGTCGCGTGAAATGATCGATCGCGCTGCCAAAGCTTATTTTGTGGACATTTAAACCCGCCTCACCATACCGCCTCAACCTGACTCATCATGCTTGATCTTTTCCCACATCCCATCCTTCTCGCTCATCGGGGCGATCTGGCGCATGCGCCGGAGAATACACTCCCATCTTTCACACAAGCTATCCAAAAAGGCGCCGATGGCGTGGAATTGGATGCCAAACTTACCGTCGATGGACATGTAATCGTCATCCATGATGAAACCGTGGACCGCACCACGGATGGCAAGGGAAAAGTCGCTTCCTTTACCTTGGATGCGATCCGAAAATTGGATGCAGGTACCTGGTTTAACCCGAAATTTGCAGGCACAAAAGTCCCTTTGCTGGAAGAAGTCTTTGAGACTGTTGGCAAGGATAAACTTATCAACATCGAATTGACGAATTATTACTCCCGGCATGATGGTCTGGTGGTAAAGGTCTGCGATTTGATCAAACGCCACAACAATGCCAGCCAGATCATTTTTTCTTCCTTTTTTGCTTCGAATTTAAAGATCGCCCAACAGACTCTGCCTGAGATCCCGCGCGGATTACTCGCTCTGCCCGGACTGATGGGGTTGTGGGCGCGTTCCTTTGGCTTCATGTTCGGTGACTATCAGGCATCTCATCCGCACATTTCAGATGCCAGTCGGGAACAAATTCAACGCGCGCATCGTGTGAAACGCCGGGTACATGTATGGACGGCAAACTCTCCCGAGGAGATTCAGCGCCTGCGTGATTGGGGTGTGGACGGACTCTTCACGGATGACCCTGGCGCAGCAATACAGGCTCTTGGCAGGGCGAAGTGAAGCTCTCCGAATGCCGGGAACAAGCCCGGGCGCAGATCGAAGCGGAAATCCAATGGCGTCGTTCAATGAACGGCGTCCATTTTGTCTTAATAGCAAGTTGTGTTATAAAAGTGCATCCATGCGCCTGATCCGTGTCCTTCTTCTTTTTGTTTTTATTTTTTCCCTTGCACCGGGTTCAACCCAGGCGCAAACTGCCACGCCGCCCGCGGCTGTGCGGCTTGTGATGGATTCAATGACGCCCGAAGAGCGTGTGGGACAGTTGTTTTTGGTAACTTTTAACGGGGTTGATACCAGCAGTGAGTCGCAAATTTATGATCTGATCGTTCGCCGCCATGTGGGTGGAGTGGTTCTGCTGGCAGAGAACGATAACTTCAGTGCGGAGAATACACCACAACAGGCATTTCAATTGATCGAACAGCTCCAACGCATGGAGTGGGAAAACTCTATTACACCTGTGATCGACCCGGTATCTGGAAATTCACAACGCTTCGCTTATGTTCCACTGTTCATTGGCGTCTCGCAAGAAGGGGATGGATACCCGACCGACCAGATATTGGACGGGCTGACGCCTTTGCCTAGTGAAATGGCAATCGGTGCTACATGGAACACTGACCTCGCAGAAGAAGTGGGTGGGGTGCGTGGTAGTGAAATTTCATCATTGGGTATCAACCTTTTCCTTGGACCTTCATTAGATGTACTGGAGACCCCGGCTGAATCTGGCGGAGACTTGGGGACGCGCGTTTTCGGCGGTGATCCATTTTGGGTGGGCGAGATGGGTCGCGCCTATGTGAGGGGCTTGCATACCGGTTCGGCAGGCAGGATGCTTGTGGTTGCCAAACATTTTCCAGGCGCAGGCGGGGCAGATCGTTTGCCGCAAGTGGAAGTTTCTACGGTTCGTAAATCTCTTGAGCAACTGAAACAGGTGGAGTTTGCACCTTTCTTTGCGGTGACGGGGAATGCCACGACCCCTGAAGAGGCTGTGGATGGTTTGCTCGTATCGCACATTCGTTATCAGGGATTTCAGGGCAATATCCGCGCTACGACCCGCCCGATCAGTTTTGACCAACAGGCGCTTACGCAAATTTTGGCTTTGCCAGAATTTGCGAGTTGGTATACCAACGGTGGATTACTTGTCAGTGATAATCTTGGCACAACGGCTGTGCATGATTTTTATGTCACGGGCGGCGGTCAGTTCCAGGCACGAGTTGCTGCGCGTGATTCCTTCCTTGCCGGGAATGACCTCTTGTATTTGGGAAACATCAAAGGGGATGATGCTCCTGATAGTTACACATCGGCGGTTCGCACCTTGGAATTCTTTGCGCAAAAGTATCGTGAAGACCCCGCTTTCGCCCAGCGGGTGGACGCTTCTTTAGCACGTATCATTGCTGCCAAGCTGCGTATTTACGATAACTTCATAATTTCCAACGTTGTCTTGCCGAACCCCGAATCTATTGGGAATGGGACGATCTTGGAATCCACCGATACGAACTCGGATATTACTTTTCAGGTTGCCCGAAATGCTGCCACACTTGTAAGCCCCAGTCAGCAGGATCTGGCTTCTATTTTGCCGTTACCGCCCCAGCCAAATGACCGAGTCGTGTTCATCACGGACCCAGTCAGCGTGGCGCAATGTTCAGATTGTTCACCTCAATCTTTCCTTGCATTCGATGCGCTGCAAAATGCAGTCCTGCGCTTATACGGTCCACAAAGCGGGAATCAAGTGGAAGAGTTTCGCTTGAAATCATATTCATTTGAAAATGTGCAGGCATTGCTGGACCTGCCAGATGACAATCAATTTGTAGCGGATGATCTCGATAATGCCGATTGGGTCGTTCTTTCCATTAATGACTCAGCGAAGGGGCAGGCAGAATTGATCAGCCGCTTGTTGCGCGAACGTCCCGACCTGCTCTTGAATAAACAATTGATCTTGTTCACATTCGGCGCACCATATTATTTTGACACAACCACGCTTTCACGTTTCACTGCTTATTACGCACTTTACAGCAAACAGCCCGAGTTTGTCGATGTGGCTGTACGCCTGCTATTTCAAGAATTACCGCCATCCGGTGCCTCGCCTGTTTCCATCCCTGCTGTTGGATATGAGCTGATCAGCGTTACGGCTCCAAATCCGAATCAGATCATCCCGATCTTTCTGGACCTGCCGCCCGCGCCGACTACCCCAGAAGCTTCAATCACTCCCGAGCCGACCCTGACTCCGCTCTTCCGTATTGGTGACACCATTTCGATTCGTACGGGCATAATTCAAGATCACAATGGCAATGAAGTCCCCGATGGGACGGTGGTGCAGTTTTCCATGCTGCTCACTGGCGAAGGCGGCGGTATTTTACAACAGGTCGAGTCTGTTACGAAAGACGGTGTTGCGCGCGCTGCATTCGGGTTGGATAAGCCCGGTCTGCTGGAAATTCGTGTGGCGAGTGAACCGGCGGTCATCTCCGAAGTTCTGCAACTGGATGTTTCCCAGTCTGGAGCAGTGGCAGTGACCGTGGTCGTGCCGGAACTGACGCAATCTTCCGAGCCGACGCCTGCTCCGCCGGTGCAGGCAGCACAGGATGCCTTCGTGACGGGGGAGGGCTACCCGCGTGTTTCCGCTTGGTCACTTTCGATGTTGTTCGTGCTTTTGGCAGCCGGAGCTTTCTTTGGCATATCCTCCCGCTTCCTAAAACGGACGTTTGCCATGCGCCTGTCCTTGGGAATGCTGTTGGGCGGTTTGTTGGCATATAACCTGCTCGCGCTTGGTTTTTTCAACGTGTCCGACTGGTTGAAGGATGCCGGAGTCACCGGCGTGCTCTATGCCACCATGGCGGGGCAGGTACTGGGGCTGGCAGGCGGGTGGGTTTGGTCTCGTTCGAAAAAATAGTACTTTCAAACCATATTAATTTCTTGAAGCGTTCATCCCCCTTGTGGGATAATACCCCTCCACCGAAGTGGTTAGGAGATTATGGATCATGGAATCGAACAATAAAGCCGGTAAAGTAAAAAACGTTAATAAGGCAAAACAACCGCCTATTTTATTTGAGAAGACTCAGGCGATCATTAAGCAGCTGACGAAGGAGCTTGGCGGCACACTGGTCACCTATTTTAACAATCCGCGCGGAAGTGTCTGTCATGATGATGTATTGGCATTATTCGAATTACTTGAAAAGATAGGGCGGCAGGAGAAGATCTATCTTTTCATAAAATCCAGTGGCGGCAATGGGCAGGCCTCCCTGCGGATCGTGAACTTGCTGCGGCAGTATTGCGATGAGATCATCGCTGTCCTGCCCTTAGAGTGTGCCTCTGCTGCCACAATGATCACGCTGGGCGCAAACGAAATTCACATGGGACCCATGGCGTATCTCACTTCTGTGGATACATCTTTGACACATGCCCTCTCACCGATCGATCGCGATAATGACCGCGTGAGCGTCAGCTTGGATGAATTGAACCGCGTCGTTCGGCTGTGGCAGGCTCAAAAGTCTGATTCGAGCGAAAACCCATATCAGCAATTATTTCAGCATGTACATCCCCTTGTCATCGGTGCAGTAGACCGAGCAGAATCCCTTTCGATTATGTTGTGCAAGGAACTGTTGGCTTATCACATTAAGCAAGAAGAAGTTGCCGAGAAAATTGCCTCGACCTTAAACTCGAAATATCCTTCACATGGGTATCCGATCCTGTTCGATGAAGCCCAACGTATTGGGCTCAAGGTCAACCGCCTTCCGGCTGCGATCAACTCACAGTTGCTCGAGCTAAATGAGCTTTATAGTGAGATGGGGCAGCGCGCAACCACGGATTTTGATGATACCCATGCACACGGAAATGAGATCCTCAACATCTGGGAATCAACCGATGTGCTGGTCTATTATCAACAAGATAAAGACTGGTTCTATCGTACAGAAGAGCGTCGCTGGATCTCGCTTAACGACAACAGCAGTTGGCGGCGGATGCACAGAAAAGGCAGCAAGGTGGAAAAATCCATCTTGCACATTTCGTAAAATTTTGAGGCACAGCACCCGCTGTGCCTCTTTTATTGTGGGCGAGGTGGTAAAACTAATCTGTTGCAAAACCTTTGCAAAACCTTTGCATTGTGTTAGAATATTTCTATTCGATTTTGTGAAAAGGTACTCATGGCAAAGAACTCTCAACTCAAATTTAATGATCTGGCTCCCGACTTGACCCTTTTGAATGGGAATGGCAACCCTGTGCAACTTTCCTCTCTCTGGAAAGAGCATGTAGTCGTGCTTGCATTTACTCGTCATTTTGGATGCCCGCAGTGTAAGGAAATGATCGACCAGTTGATCGACTCGCATCAGACCCTGACCGATAATGGGTTGATGCTTACGATTATTTCCCACGCCTCGCCCGAATCTGCAAATAAATTCTGTGAACAGCGTGCCCCGAATGCGCTCTGTCTTGCCGACCCCGATCGGGCTGCCTACCGTGCCTACGGACTGTACCGTGGCACCCTTTGGCAGACGCTCATTTCGCCGCGTATTTGGAAGTCTAATCGCAGGTTGGCACGTGAAAAAGGCATCAAGCCCGAATTGCCGCTTCCGGGTCAGGATGCCTATCAAATGTCTGGCACCTTTGTCATTGGCACAGATGGAAAGATTCGCCTGCCGTATTACTATGAAGATATCGCCGACCATCCCCCAGTAGACCTACTCTTGCATGGCATTATGGGTGTGGATTGGAAAAAGCCGTTTGACTCAAAACCATTGGCATAGGAAGTAGAAGGAAATGAATAATCTCTTTATTGCAACGTACCTTGCGCTCAAGGAAGTCATCCGCAACCGTGGACGCTTTCTCCTTGTTGCGCTGGTGATTGCGTTGATCACTGTACTTGTGTTGTTTATTGCTGCGCTTGGCGAAGGTCTTTCAGATGCCAACCGGCAGTATGTTGCCAACCTCGATGCGCAACTGATCGTGTTTCTGGAAAAATCAGATTACAGTATTACCGCCAGCCGCCTGGAGACAAATACCATCAAAACGGTTCGACGTGTTGAGGGTGTAGCAGATGCGGGCGCGATCTATACCTCGAATTCCGAGATCGTGTCTTTGCCTGAGCCGCAGAAGATTTCCATGTTAGGTGTGGATGCTGGTCACCCTGGCATGCCGCCCTTGATCGATGGACGTTACTTCCGCGGTGGGGAAGCGCGCGAAGCCGTGATGGATATGAGCGTGGCGCAGCGTACCGGCTTGCAGATCGGTGATGAGATCGAGATCCGTTCCACACAAGGGACGGAAGATGAGTTCTACACATTGAAGATCGTGGGGTTGGTGGATAAACAGGCTTACTTCTTCCAACCGACGATCTTTGTTCCGGCAGCCACATGGGAGTTGATGCGACCCCAACCTGAAGCTGACTTAAACAGCGATACGCCCTACCCGAACATTATCGCCGTCAAGTTGGAAGACCCCGCCCAGGTGGAGATAATCAAACAGCGTTTGCAGGAGCAGGTTCCCAATATTGAAGTCGCGGATATTGAGACCACCATCAATAATATTCCCGGCTATACCGCCCAACAGGGAACCGTACAGACTCAGGCGGTATTCACCTTGTTGATCGGCATCCTGGTGATTGGCGGTTTCTTCCAGATCCAAATTTTGCAAAAGGTTCCACAGATCGGCGTGTTGAAGGCGATCGGTTCTTCCAATTTTGTGGTTGGGCTGTCTGCCGTCATTCAGATCATTATCGTCACTGCCATGGGTGTGGGCATCGGCGCCACCCTGAATTATCTGTTCTCGCTGGGGCTGCCGCCTTCCATTCCTTTGGCATTCAATGGAACACGCTCCCTGATCGCCATAGCGTTGCTCCTGTTCATTGGTCCGTTGGGTGGGATGGTATCCATTATTTATGCTGTTCGTATCGAGCCGCTTAAAGCGCTCAGGTTAGGTTAGAAATGTCAGATATTGCATTGGAAGTTCGTGATCTGGTTAAGTCATTTTCGTTGGATGGCACAACCATCAACGCAGTGGACAAAGTATCGTTTCAGGTGAAATTCGGCGAGTTCGTGGCATTGGTCGGACCCAGCGGTTCAGGCAAGACCACCATGCTTTCCATCCTTGCCGCGCTCCTCACTCCCACCAGCGGACAAGTCCTGATCGATGGACAGGATCTCGCACAGATGAGTGAGACGGAGCGTGTGAAACTGCGCCGTGAAAAGATCGGTTTTACCTTTCAGTCGAATAACCTGATCCCTTTCCTTTCGGCGCGTGAGAATGTCGAATTTATGCTGCGTTTGAACAGCAAACTGGATCATGCCAGCCGCATTCGTTCGGATGAACTGTTGGCGCGTCTGGGTCTGGCTGAACGCTTGCATAACCTGCCTGCGCAAATGTCCGGCGGTCAGCAGCAGCGTGTTGCGATCGCCCGAGCGTTGATCCACAACCCTGCGCTTGTACTTGCGGATGAACCCACCGCCTCCCTTGATACGGAGCGTGCCTTCCAGGTCGTTGAAACCTTTGCGAACCTTATCCATGAGAATGGGCGCGCGGGCATCATCGTTACGCACGACCTGCGCATGTGTCAGTTCGTGGATCGTGTATTGCAAATGCAAGACGGTAAACTCGTCCGGGTGTATGAAACCAAGGAAGAGATCATGGAATTGGCAACCGCCACGGTACATTGATCTTATCCCTTTGAATCAAAAGAGCGCAGGAGTTTCTATGCCTGCGCTCTTTTGATTCGTGAGTCGGCTCTTTACGAGTCTTTGTGAAAGAACTTGTCCATTACCGGTGCAATATTCTTTGGAATATCTTCGTTCCAGGCTCCGCCGTCGATCTGCTCGCCGGTGGGTTCTCCGGCATCATCCAATTTGAAGTATACGGGAATGAAATCAAATTGGAAGAACTCCACCTTTCCGTTGTTCCAACCCCATTCGTCCACATCCAATTTTATGATGTAAGTACCGGCATAGGCGTTCAACATTAGTTCGTCTTCCGCTTTGATCGCCGCATCGATCGCCTGACAGGGTGGGCACCAGGTGGCGTCAAATTCCACTACAGGCATCTGACCCAGCGCAGCGGCTTTCTGTGCTTCTTTTGCCAGCATGGCGGCTAGATCTCCATCGTTTGGTCTGAGCCGCACAATGGTAAACCCGGCATGCACAGCTTCAGGCGTTTGTTCTGTAGTTGATTTTGTCCCATCAAGCGTTGTGGAAGTCTCGTTGGCGATGACCGGGTTGATGGCTTCCTGCGGATTTGGCGTCAGCGCTTTGCAGGCGAGTGTGACAACAAGGGTGCTTAAAATCAAAATAAATTTTTTCATGGTTCTCCCATCTTGGTTGAATTAATGCGAAGCCGCTTTTCCGGGAATACGAATTGCTAGCTCCTGTCTGATAACAGGAGCTTTGCAGCCATGATCTGAGCAAGCCATATACGTGATTTTTACTGTATCAGCTGTCCAGGTTTTTCCGGGGGGAAGATCGATCGGGAGGCTTAATGTGACAGTTCCTGCCGGATACACTAAAAGGCTTTTGGGCTCGAACTCTGGGACTTGAGCAGATACACTTTCGATCAAGTCACCTTTCACGCTGTACTGACTTGTGTCGCCAGCCTCCACTAAAGTGGGGCGACCCAGCCCATCTACCCCTGTGATGGGCTGGTCTTTGCTATACAAATGCAGCCCTTGTTCGGGGGTGAATGTAGCAGAGAGAAAATATCTCGCATCATTATCTTTTTCCAAGCGGATCAGGACGCTCACAGAGTTTTTGGTGAAGGCTGCCAGCTCAAGCGGATATGTTCTACTTTGCGAGCATGCACTGGATAGCAGGAGAAGTAAAATGGCAAAAGCCAGATTCTTTTTCATTGAAAATGATTATATGACAAAGCAGATTTCAGGGAATAATACAAAACGGCATCCAGAATTTTCTGGATGCCGTTTTGTTGCTATGAACCGTTCTTACGCAGTTTCCAAATAACGCTGAATTTCAAAGTCAGTCACGCGCAGGCGGAATTCGTCCCATTCTTCCCACTTGGCGCGCATGTAGGCTTCGAACAGGTAATCGCCGAGCGCTGACTTCAACACATCGTTCTTCTCCAATTCATGCAAGGATTCAGCCAGCGAGCCAGGGAGTTCGGTTACGCCGAGCTTGGTGCGTTCTTCCTTGTTCAGGTGATAGAGATTGATGTTGTTCAACGGCTTGGATGCCTTCATGTTCTTGTCGATGCCATCGAGCGCGGCGGCAAGCATGACGGTGAACGCCAAATACGGGTTGGAGGATGGGTCGGGGAAACGCAACTCCGCGCGGACTGCCTTGTCGCGTCCTTCGGTGTAGCGCGGAATGCGGATGAGCGCCGAGCGGTTCTGCTGTGCCCAGCCGATGTACACGGGGGCTTCATACCCCGGCACGAGGCGCTTGTAGGAGTTCACGGTCGGGGCAACCACACCAGCAAGGGCGCGGGCGTGTTCCAACTGACCCGCAATGAAGGAATAAGCCAATGGGGAAAGATGGGCTTCATCCTTTGCATCGAAGAACAGGTTGTTGCCGGTCTTGGTGTCGAATAGCGACTGGTGGCAGTGCATGCCGGAGCCGTTGATGCCATAAACGGGCTTGGGCATGAACGAAGCGACGAGACCGTGCTGGGCGGCGATCGCCTTCACCGTGTACTTAAGCGTCAGAACGTTGTCGGCAGCTTTGAGCGCGTCTGCGAAGCGGAAGTCAATTTCATGTTGACCCAGCGCCACTTCGTGATGACCAACTTCAACGTCGAGTCCCATCTGATCAAGCGCTTCCATCAATGCGGTGCGAACCACAACGGCTTCATCAAAGGAGGAGAAATCGAAGTAGCCGCCCAGATCGTGGGGGACGGGGTGAATGCCGTTCGTAGTCGCATCTCCCTTGAACAGGAAGAACTCCGGCTCAGGACCGATGTTGAATTTCCAGCCGCGTTCATCGATCTTTTTGAGAATGCGTTTCAACGCGCCGCGCGGGTCGCCTTCGAAAGGCTCGCCGCCGGGGGTGTAGATGTCGCAGAATACACGCGCACGACGGGAATCGGGCGAAGACCAGGGCAGCACCACATAGGTATCGATGTCCACTTTCAGGCGCATATCGCTTTCCTGAATGCGGGCGAACCCTTCCACTGATGAGCCGTCGAACCATGCGCCATCCTTCAGCACATCTTCGAGGTGACGGATGGGCATATCCACGCTTTTGACAGCGCCGAGCACATCCGTGAACTGGAGCGAAAGGAACTTGACGTTATCTTCCTTCACTCGCTTGAGCAATTCTTTTGAATCCATGTTTATCTCCTTTTGTTTTAGCTTGCACAGTTTTGAATACTGATTACCAACTCTTGAAAACTTGCCTCTTATTCAATTTCTTCAGGGATTGCCAACTCATTTTTAGGAACAGGTTTGGAATTTCTTGAAAGGTTGATCATGATCACCGCCCCAATGATGATCACCGATGAGACCGCGATCCGTGCGTTCAATTCCTCACCTGCGAAGAGCCAGCCGAGAAGGACTGCAACCATTGGGTTTACATAAGCATAAGTGGATGTCAGCGATACGGGGGCGTTTTGGATCAACCAACCATAGGAGACGAACCCGACCAATGAACCGAAGGTGATCAAGTAGACCAGACCCCACCAGGAGCGCATCGAGACTTCGTCGAAGTTGAATCCTTGCAGTTCACCGGTTGCCACGCTGACGATGAACAGCGACGCCGCACCTGCCAACATTTGCATCCCTGTTGACATCAGGGTGGATTTGGGCATGTCTGCACCGCGTGAATAGATGGACCCCATCGACCATAAGATCGGCGCGAACATAAGCAGGATCAGACCGCTGGTCTTGAATGCATGTTGTGAGCCTGCGATCTCTCCCGGACCCACCAGCACAAATACGCCGCCAAACCCAAGCAGCAAGCCAACGATCGCCTGCCAGGAAGGTTTTGTGCCGCCTGACCGCAGTGACTCAAAGAGTACCAACCAGAACGGGGATGTGGTGATCATAAGCGCCGCGATCCCGGAAGGCACGCTTTGTTCGGCAAGGCTGACGAATCCGTTACCGCCTACAAGAAGCAAGGTCCCAACAATGGCGGCGGCTTTCCAGTTGCTTTGGGTGGGTCTCGGGTCACCTGCCAGGTGACGCCACACAACAAGGATCGCGCCAGAGACCAAAAAGCGCAGGGAGGCATGTAAGAAAGGCGGGATGGTTTCTACGGCAAAACGAATGGCTAAATAGGTGGAGCCCCAGACGATCCATAAAGCTAGTAGTGCGGTCCAAAGTTTTGTTTTCATTCTTTTCCTTCAATGTAGGTGTCAAAAGTAAATTAGTCTGCCCCAACCAATTCTCTTGCGAGGATGGCTTTTTTGCGGGCGGTTCCATAAAGATAATTGCCGAACTCTCCGCTCTTGCGGATGACCCGGTGACAGGGAATGAGATAGGCAATGGGGTTGTCGCCGACGGCGCTGCCGACTGCCCGAACGGCACGCGGGTTGCCGATATTCGCAGCGATATGTTCATATGTGGTCAGCGCGCCGGTGGGGATGGTGAGCAATGCCTCCCAGACCTTGATCTGAAAATTCGTTCCGCGCAGATGAAGCTTGAGCGGTGCATCTGTTGCCGCACCTAGAAAGATGCGGTTGACCAGTGGGGCGGTGCTTTGGTAATCCTCGGTCATGCTGGCATGATTCCAATGTTCCACCAAGCCGTCTATGGCTTTGCCTTCACTGCCATCCACAAACCCGAGGTGACAAATGCCGCGCTCGGTGGTGGCGATGAGACACTTCCCGAACGGGGTGGGATGAATGCCGTAGTGGATCGTAACACCTGCCCCGCGCGATTTGTATTCGCCGGGAGTCATCGCTTCGGTGCTGACAAAAAGATCATGCAGCCGCCCCAGGCTCGATAGTCCGGTTTGATGCGTGGCTTCCAGCAGGTTTTCGGACCGATCAAGGATCTGCTTTGCCTGTTCCTTTGTCAGAAATTGCATAAAGCGTTTGGGGCTGATGCCCGCCCAGCGGGTGAACAGTCGTTGAAAGTGATACTCGCTCAAGCCAACTGCTGAGGCGATCTCTTCCAACTCCGGCTGTCTTTTCACGTTGGTTTCAATATATTGAATGGCTTGTTCGATCAGCCGATAATGTTGTAAAGGTTCAGGGTCTTGCATTTGTTGGTTCATGGGTTCCATTTCAATCTCCTTTTTCTTGATGGAGATTGTATTTTGCGTTTTGTTTGCTGACGACCCGTTTCTTGCTCATTTTTTTATTCTACCCCCTCTCCAAAATGGGAGAGGGTAGGGGTGAGGGCAAACAAAAAACAGGCATGCCGGACATGCCTGTTTTGATACGGTTTGGTATTAAAACAAAATGCCCTTCCAGCACAACAGACATGCAAAATTGCATGTTCACTGCGTTCGCATTGTCCCATTCGTCGCCGTACGGTTTTCTGCGAGGGCTGCCGCCCGAAACGCTTTCTTTGGAAGGGAGAAGGAAGCCAGTGACCTGGCTTCAGAGGCATCCGCTGATCTATCCGATTTTCTCACCTCACCCCAACCCTCTCCTAAAGGAGAGGGGAAAGTTTGGTAATTAGCGTCCCGTTCGCACGGGAGAACCTCCACCTCGTGATCTCGTTCGTACTGAGACCCAGCCGCTTCAACTCCGTTATTCAGTTGGTTGCCCCATACGATTGCGGCATTGTACACGTTAGGGACTGGTTCCGTCAAGCAAGTGGTCTAAACCAGTAAAAAAGCGAAATGTTCCGCTGGGAACATTTCGCTTGGGATGGCGTACCCCGCCTGTGCCGTGTACTGCTGGGTTTTGAACCTGCTATTGCAGGTGGGTCCTGACCGGGAAACGCCGCCTTGGCTCAGGCCTATCGCGTTATTTCCATGAAGTTAAGGACCCTTTTAGGGGGTATTGGCTCAAAACGTAAGGGCAATATCACGAGCACCGCAGGGTATGATTTTTATACCATACTCCATGGCGCAAGGAAAGAAAATCATTAATCTAAGCCTGCTGTGAAACAATTGATTTTCCCTGCAATTTGTGCTAGTCTGATAAGAGCGTGGTCTTTTATCCATATTGATGTACGAACCAAAGGAGCTGACAATGAATCTCGTTCATGGTGTTGATGTAAGTTACTGGGAACCACGTATAGACTGGCAGGCGCTGCGCACGCAGAGCTTTAAATTCGCCCTGATCCGCGCCACTTCTGGGGTGGGGTATGTGGACCCGAAATTTAAATCGCATTGGGAGGGTGCCCGCAAGGAAGGGCTTTTGCGCGGCGCGTATCATTACTTGATCGCAAACCAGGATCCCAAACAGCAGGCGGATCTCTTCATTTCCACCATCAGCGCAGACCGCGGCGAACTTCCGCCGATCATTGACCTTGAGGATAAATATAACGAGAACGCTTCGAACTCGCTCATTATAGATACGTGCAAAGCCATTCTCGACCGGGTTGAAAAAGCTTTTGGTGTGAAACCGATGATCTACTCACGCACCCAATATTTGAACTTGCATGTTTCACGCAATGGCAAGGCGCCATCCTGGGCAATGGACTATCCCCTTTGGGTGGCACAGTATCCGTACGTCTTTTCTCCTGATACCATGCCCAATAAGAATATGCCCACTCAGGCGGTTGGCTGGCAGGATTGGAAGTTCTGGCAGTACTCCGAATCCACATTGGTGGACGGCGTCACCAACGATAATGGCTCGCCAACAGAATGCGACCTGAACTGGTTCCGCGGCACAGAAGCCGAGTTGTATGCCTTTGCGAATGTTAAACCGAAGGAGCCGGTATCGTATACCGTCAAGAGCGGCGATACTTTCAAGTCGATCGCTGAGAAATATAAGATCACCGTGGATGAACTGCTGATGGCGAATCCGCAGCTGCTTGCCGAAGGTGCCAAACTCACCATCCCGGTTCCAACCATCTCCAAGCCCATTGTCAGTGATAACAGTACCACCAACAATGCCGCTTCTTCAACGCGCAAGCATACTGTTAAACAGGGTGATACCGTTGGCTTGATCGCCCAAAAATACGGCGTGACCGTGGAAGCCATTCAAGCCATTAACCCCAATTTGACCAATCCCAACCTGATCTTTGTGGGGCAGGTGATCGTTATTCCGTAATGTCACCCTGAGGGAGCGTTCTTCGCGACCGAAGGGTCTCTCGGGGTGGGCGTAGAGATCCTCACCAGCACTGCATCCGCATCGCGGTGCATGTGTCGCTATCGCTCACGCGTGCCTGCTGCACGGTGCAGGCAGGATGACATTATTAAGATGATTTGTATATAAAAAACAGGTAGACAGTTTTACTTGTCTACCTGTTTTACTTGTTTACTTTCTACATCCGATCTACGGATAAATCCTTTTGATCGTGCGTGGGAACGGAATCGCCTCGCGGATGTGTTCGATGCCGCACATCCAGGCGGTGACGCGCTCGGTGCCCATACCGAAGCCCGCGTGGGGGACGGAGCCATATTTGCGAAGCTCCAGATACCACTTGAAGGCTTCTTCGGGCAGACCTTCCTTTTGAATGCGCGCCAACAATTTATCAGGGTCACTCATGCGTTCAGAGCCGCCGCAAATTTCGCCGTAGCCTTCGGGCGCGAGCAAGTCCACAGACTTGCAGACTTCGGGGCGGTTCTCCCATGGTTCCATGTAAAAGGCTTTGACCGCGGACGGGTAACCATAGACAAAGACTGGCTTGTCGTATAACTTGGTGATCTCGGTCTCGTGCGGAGCGCCGAAGTCCATGCCCCATTCGAATTTGAGCAATTCTTTGCGCTCGGGGTCGGTCTCTTTTTCGTAGAGGTCGATCAGATACTTCGCCGCATCGTCATAGGACATGCGCGGGAAGGGACCGGTGATACTTTCCAGTTTGCTCAAGTCGCGCCCGAGGAACTTCAACTCGGCGGAGCAATCCTTCAACACGGACTGGGCGATGTGGGTGATAAGACCTTCTTCGATGTCCATGAGCTGGTCAAGGTCGCAGAAAGCGATCTCGGGTTCGAGCATCCAGAACTCGGTCAGGTGGCGACGCGTTTTGGACTTCTCCGCGCGGAAGGTGGGACCGTAGCAGTAGACTTTTCCGAAGGCGAAAATATTCGCCTCGTTATAAAGTTGACCGGTTTGCGCGAGGAAAGCGGAGCCTTCGTCGAAGTATTCGGTCTCGAAGAGAGTGGTGGTGCCTTCGGCGGCGGCGGGGGTCAGGATGGGGGTGTCGAGGTTGAAGAAGCCCTGACCATCCAAATACTCGCGGACAGCCGACATGACCCGCACGCGCACGCGCAAGATCGCCCATTGGCTCTGCATACGGATCCACAGGTGACGGTTGTCGAGCGCGAAATCCACGCCGTGGTCTTTGAGCGCCATGGGGTAATCAAGCCCGGCGGCTTGGACGACCTGTAAATCCTTGATGCCGACTTCGAACCCGCCGGGGATGCCGGGCGCGCGCTTATCCTCGCGGACGGAGCCGGTGATGATCACCGACGATTCCTGCGGCAGTTTGGAGATGGTCTCGAAGAGTTCGGGCGTCAGGTCACCTTTGAAGGCGACGCATTGGATGAAGCCCGAGCCATCGCGCACGAGCAAAAAGACCAGCTTGCCCTTATCCGTGCGATTGTAGACCCATCCCTTGAGGACGACGTCTTGCCCGATGTAATTTGATATTTTTGAAACGCTGACGTGTTCGGTCATG
>NZ_JADJDD010000004.1:0-34544 GCF_016702885.1 Candidatus Villigracilis vicinus | reverse complement strand
GTGCTCATTGCACACAACGTCTGCTCGCTCAACAAAATCCTGGCATTAACCGCCGCTTTGCATAAACTGCATCAAGAAAATCAACTACCGCGTCATCTCATCCTCTGGCATCACGACCTCGCGTGGACGACTCCGCGCTATTTGCCGGAGATGGCCGAAGGCTACCCCATGGAATTTACTCCAAAACAGATTGGGGCAAAACCACCCATGTCGTCGTTTCAATTGCGGCGTGAAGAACTCGCAGACTTGATGCTGGCTTGACCGCGACTCAGTTCACGTCATCCCCAACGGTGTAGACATGGACAGGTTCTACAAACTCGAAACGTCACCCAAGGTTGCTGGATAAAACGCATGTACTCGACGCTTCGCCGATTCTGCTTTTGCCTGTGCGTATCACACCCCGCAAGAATATTGAACTCGCCTTATGGACTCTGGCGGCTCTAAAAAGATTTTCCACAGGCTGCACTGGTGGTGACGGGTCCGCTGGGACCGCACAATGCAAAACAACATTAAATATTTTGAAATACTCACCAACCTGCGCAAGCAATTGGGCTTGATAGATTCTGTCCATTTTCTTGCGGAGGCACACAATGGCTTTTTGCCTGATGAAGTCATCGCGGATTTTTACCGCGTGTCTGATGCTTTGCTTTTCCCCAGCCGTGAAGAAGGCTTCGGCATTCCACTTATCGAAGCGGCATTCAGTCATCTACCCGCATTTTGTGCTGATATTCCACCGCTCAGAAAATTAGGCTTGAACGATGCACAATTCTTCTCCCCCGATGAAGACCCGGCAAGAGTCGCAAAAATGATCGCGGACTATTTTCAAAACTCCATGTCTGCACGACTCGCCATGCGGGCACGGGCTTCCTTCCGTTGGGAAGCCATCTATCGTCAACACATCGCACCGTTGTTATAAAGCCAATGAGCCATAGATAGGAGATTGCAATGCAACGCCATTCCGAATTTGCCCCATTCATACCATCCTCGTCCCTTTCATCCATGACGGACCCGGTCTGTATGCCCTCGATGCCGCGCGTCAATTCGACGCCGAAATAACCTTGGTGGGTGTTGTCGTTGTACCCGAAGGACAATCGCTCAGCACCGGCGCAGTTGCGGCACGCGCAGTACGCCGCGCCTTGCGAATTTACGGCAAAGACAAACGCATCACCAGCAAGACTCATGTGATCGTCTCACATCAACCCTGGGAAGAACTTTCAAACCTGATTCAGGATGAAAACCCGGATCTGCTTTGTCTTGAGTTTGATTCACATCTCAAAGCTTTGCACGTCACTGCCAGTGATGTGCTCTCCCGTCCGCCCTGCGACGTGGCTCTGGTGCGAGGGAAAATTTCCGGTAAGCCGAAACAGGTTCTGGTTCCAGTAAGAGGAGGTCCACATGCTGAGTTGGCAGTGCGCGTGGGCTTGGGGTTGCATCCACATGGGGTGACATCCCTGCACATCCGCAGACCCGAAGACCCCGAAGCCGGAACCGATGCTCCGTTCAAACCGTTGGAGCGTGTGTTGTATCAAATTCCCGAAGTGCAGAAAAAGTTCGAAGTCACAGAAGATGCGGCGCAAGTCATTTTGAATTACGCTAAAAAATCAGATGTGGTCATTTTGGGCACCACCATTCAACCCATCACAAGTTCTGCTTCGCTCGGTGTTGTAGCTGACCGTCTCTTACATGAAGCGCCTTGCGCTGTAATTGCCGTCAAAAGCGGACGCCCATTGCCGCACATCAAATTCGATGAAACGTTGAGCTTCGATGCCATCTCAATTCTCGTAGATAAATGGTTTGGTGAGAACACCTTCCATGCCGATGAGTTCAATAATTTACGCGAGATGGTGGAATTGAAGAAACAACAAGGCGTGACCATTAGCTTGGCTTTGCCTGCACTGAATGAGGAAGAAACCGTTGGCAAGGTGATCCGCACCATGAAAAAAGAATTGATGCAGCGCTTTCCATTGCTGGATGAGATCGTGTTGATCGATTCAAATTCAACCGACCGCACGCGTGAGATCGCAAAGAAAGAAGGCGTACCGGTTTATATCCATCAGGAGTTATTGCCAAATATGGAGCCGCGCCGCGGCAAAGGCGAAGCCTTATGGAAAAGTTTACTGGTCACCAAGGGTGACATCATTGTGTGGATCGATACCGACATCGTCAATATTCACCCGCGTTTTGTATATGGCATCATTGGTCCGTTATTGATTAACCCAACCATCCAATTGGTAAAAGGCTTTTATCGCAGACCATTGAAGGTCGGGCAAAAGATGCAAGCCGGGGGTGGAGGGCGTGTGACCGAATTGACTGCACGCCCCTTGTTGAATTTGTTTTACCCGGAACTCTCCGGGGTGGTTCAACCGCTTTCAGGTGAATATGGCGGCAGACGCAAAGCCTTGGAACAAGTCACCTTTTATTCAGGCTACGGCGTGGAGACCGGTTTGTTGATCGACATCTTCGAAAAGTTCCATTTGGAATCCATTGCCCAGGTCGATTTACTTGAACGCATCCACCATAACCAGCATTTGGAAGCGTTGAGCAAAATGTCCTTTGCTATCATCCAAACCGTCATCCGCAAATTGGAGAAGCGCTTCGGTCGCGCCGTGCTGGAAGATGTGAACCGCTCCATGAAAATGATCCGCCACGATAACAAGGGATATTTTCTGGATGTGGAACAGATCGCCGAATACGAACGCCCACCCATGATCGAGGTGCCGGAATATTTAAATAGGAAGCAATAAAAGGATCAAAGCGGAAGACAATCGTCTTCAAAATAATCGTCTCTTTTTTGTCATAAGGGAATTAATCTTAATGAAAATTTTTCATGGTATATAAATTGTGGGATTTAAGTACGAGAACAATACCATGACAACAACCATCCTCCTCTTCATTGCTGGACTCATCACATTGATCGTCGGTGCAGACCTGTTAGTACGCGGTGCATCACGACTCGCGGCGGCATTTGGTGTTGCGCCGCTCGTTATTGGATTGACCATCGTCGCCATAGGAACTGCGTCACCAGAAATTGCAGTCTCTCTTCAAGCTGCTGCGTCAGGTCAGGGTGATTTGACCTTGGGCAACGTCCTTGGCTCGAATATTTTCAATATTCTGGTCATCCTTGGTATTACAGCGATTGTCGCCCCCATTGCCATTGCCGAACAGCTCATCCGTAAAGATGCGCCCATCGTATTGGGGATCTCCCTGCTAACATTTGTTCTTGCCATCGATGGCAAACTCAGTTGGCAGGATGGCGCCATCCTTTTGATCGGTCTGATCATTTATATGACATTTGCCCTGCGCCAAAGCAGTCTGGAAAGCAAGAAGGTTCAAAAGGAATATGCCGGGGAATTTGCACCAAAGGAAAAGAGAACCTTACGCAGCAATAGTATCAATCTTATTTTCATCCTTATCGGATTGACCCTGCTCATCCTCGGTTCGAATTGGCTGGTGGATTCTGCCACACAGATCGCCAAATCTTTGGGCGTAAGCGAATTGGTGATCGGTCTAACCATCGTGGCTGTGGGAACATCCCTGCCGGAAGTGGCAACTTCAGTGATGGCAGCACTCAAAGGTGAAAGCGATATTGCCGTCGGCAATGCAGTGGGCAGCAATATCTTCAATCTACTTGGTGTGTTGGGCATTGGTGCCATAGCCGCTCCAAACGGAATATCGGTGGCAAGCCGCGCCATGCAATTCGACCTGCCTGTCATGGTCTTCGTGGCATTGGTGACCCTGCCTGTCTTTTATATCGACAGCCGCATCTCGCGCTTTGAAGGTGGTTTGCTGCTTTCGTATTATGGCATCTATGTGGTGTACGTCATTCTGCGCGCGGCTGAAAGTTCTATGCTGCCAGGCTTCGCCATATTCATTTCAGTTTTTGTTCCGGTTACATTCCTTTTACTGACGGTCGCTGCATTTCGTTCCATGCGCACCAGAAATGTCTATGAAGGTTCTGGATAATATTCGCTTTCAATTTTTCTTAAACCAAGTAAAAATCTACCATGAGTATATTTCTTCAACTTGCCTTTCTACTTTCAGTGATCCTGCTCTCTGCCAAGATGGCAGGATATCTCAGCATTCGCCTCGGTCAGCCTTCGGTGCTGGGCGAATTGTTGGTGGGAATTCTGTTGGGTCCATCGATCATCAATATTCTCAACCTGCCGTTCATCGAACACGAGTTGACTGAGACCATCGCTAAACTCGGCGAACTCGGTGTGTTGTTATTGATGTTCCTTGCCGGTCTGGAACTACATCTAGGTGAGATGCGTAAGAATATACGTGTGGCAGCGCTGGCAGGCTTGATGGGAGTAGTTGGGCCCGTGCTATTGGGATGGGGTACAGGCTTGCTCTTTAACTTTGAGCAACCTGCCGCGATCTTTCTTGGGCTGACCTTGGGTGCCACCAGTGTCAGTATCTCCGCTCAAACCTTGATCGAAATGAAGGTCTTGCGCAGCCGCGTGGGCTTGAGTCTGCTCGGAGCGGCTGTGTTCGACGACATCCTCATCATCCTTCTGCTTTCAGTCTTTCTTGCTTTACAAGGAGATGCAGGCAGCGCCGCCGATGTTTTCCTGATCATCCTGCGTATGGTGCTATTCTTGGTGGCATCTGCCTTATTCGGCATTTGGGCACTGCCATGGATCATTCGCCGCGTGGCACACTTGCCCATCAGCCAGGGGCTATTGACCATTTCGCTTGTGATCATACTTGCGTATGGAATCGCATCAGAAGCTTTTGGCGGCATGGCAGCCATTACAGGCGCATTCCTCGCCGGGTTGATGTTGGCACGCACGCCGGAGAAAGAACGCATTGAAGCCGGTGTGCATGCTCTGGCGTATGGGTTATTTGTGCCGGTATTCTTCGTCAATATCGGTTTATCCATTAACCTGCGTGACTTCCACGCCGATGCATTTCTCATGACCCTAACCATCATCCTCGTCGCCATCGCTGGCAAATGGCTCGGCTCAGGCTGGGGCGCCAAACTGGGCGGACTCACCACCACCGAAGCGACCCAACTTGGCGCAGGCATGATCTCACGCGGCGAAGTCGGGCTGATCGTTGCCAGTGTGGGTATGCGCCAGGGACTTGTGATCGATGCTGAATTTTCTGCAATTGTGGTTATGATAGTAGTAACCACATTGATCACACCACCCCTTCTGCGCGGGCTATTTGCTCGGGAAACCCCGAAACATAAACCCGCTTCACAAATCGAAAAAGAGAAACCATCGGAGGCATCCTAATTTATGTATCTCGTTACTCTTGTACTACACGATCCTGACTTGTTGGAAGAACTTCTGGAAGCGTGGACCAAAGCCGGTGTGGATGGGGCTACGGTTTTGTTCAGCTCAGGCATGGGCAGATTCCGCCAAAAGCAAGGCATGCGCGATGACCTCCCACTTATCCCTTCGTTAGATGATTTTTACGAAGCGCCGCAGACTCTCAATCGCACCGTTTTCACGGTAGCAAATGATGACGCCATGGTCGATAAACTCCTCGAAGTCACACAAAAACTGGTCGGTGACTTGAGCAAACCAGATACCGGCATCATGATCGTCACACCAGTTGCCCGCGCGTATGGGCTTGACCCAACAGATTAAAAGTAATCGTTCATATAAACAGCCACAGAAAGCAAAACTCTGTGGCTGTTTTTTCATATCTCATAGGTTCATGGTTGAAGCATCCCCCGAGTGATGATAATATCAAAGCAGAGCTAAAACCGTCGAAGCCGAATCAAGCCCGGGCGTAGAAAGAAGCGCAAGGCCTAAAAATCCAATTCAATCAAATCTTGATTGAAGGAGCAGAACTATGGAACATCCAACCCATCTATTATTAATGGCAGTGGTGCAGGAACAAGACCTCGATACCGCTACAAAAGCCCTGCAAAAGATTGGCGCGTCGTTGACCTATCTTTCCAGTGCGGGCGGCTTTTTGGGCAGACGCAATGCCACCATGCTGGTCGGCTTGCCCGCCGATAAATTGCAGGAATCACTGACCGTCCTGCACGAAGCCTGCCGACAACGCATTGAATACATGACCCTGCCGCTGGAAGGTTCCCCCATGCCCATGCCCGCCCCCGTGCCCGTGACAGTGGGCGGCGCAACGGTGTTCGCATTACCAGTGGAACGCTTCGAACAGATCTAACCTCGAGGAGAAATCGCCATGAAAATGATCATCGCCATTGTGAATGATAACGACGCCGATACCCTTACCCAGGCGTTCACCGCCGCCAGTTTCCGCGTGACGCGGGTGGCATCGACAGGCGGTTTTTTACGCAGCGGCGTGGTAACCATGCTGCTCGGTGTGGAAGACACCCAGGTGGATGCCGTGATCGAAACTGTGCGCAATGCCCTGCCCGCCAAAGGCGATAAAAAACGCGCCACAGTCTTCGTTGTACCGGTCAGCCATTTCGAACAAGTTTAAAGTCAGGCTGCTGCAGACAGAGACGTACCTCAGCAGGGAACCTTCCGGCTGAATAAACGTCTTTGTTTTGTTTAAAGAGGTTCACATGAAAAATAAAAGAACGATTGCTTTGTTCGCACTACTGCTACTTGCACTGGCATGCGCCAACCCATTGACACAGCCTGCAGCAGAACAACCCGACAATGTGGAAACGATGGTCGCCGCGACACTTTCTGCGCTGACGTCCGTCCCGGCTCCCTCCACACCCGCGCCTGTAGACGCCACTCCCGGGGTTTTGCCACGCTCCATGTATTACCTTGCCAACGACGCCGCCCAGATCATGCAAGTCTTCCGCCTCGAACGAGACAGCAAAACCCTGACGCAGTTAACCTTTGAGCCTTCCAGCGTGGAAGATTACGATGTCTCGCAAACGGATGGCAGCATTGTCTTTCTGACCAACCACCAATTATTTCTCGCCAATGCCGACGGCAGCAACCGTCGCATGATCTTCGATGCCGGTCCACAGGATGAAATCAACCAGTTCATGACGCGCATCACCAGCCCGGTCTTTTCTCCCAACGGACAAACTGTGGCGTTTGGTTACAAAGGCTTGAACTTTTACTCCATTGCCAGCGGACAATCCAACCGCGTGTTGGAAAATATCATCCACGACGCCGGCAGCGGACTGATCGTGCCTGAAGAGTTGTACTGGCCCGAAATGTACTCCGCCGATGGCAGCAAGCTCATTATCACACTCGGCTATTATGAAGGTGCATCCACCGCTATTTATTTTCCGAACGGCGGCGCGCTTGTGCGTTTGAATAACGAACAACGCGGCATCATCTGCTGCGGCGATTATTCAGTCAGCAGCGACGGGGCGTCACTTTACGCTGCCAGCCCCACCTACGGCATGTTCTCCGCCGGTCTTTGGCGAGTGGATACGAACACAGGCGCCGTCACCACCGCCTTCCTCGGCGATTTCGACTCCAACCCTGCTGAAGTTGCCGATAACCCCTTCATTGCCCCGGATGGACAGTTGTATTATTTCTATACCAGCATCCCCAACCCTAGCGACATGGTTAACCGACCCGCCCTGCAGCTCGTCCGCAGCGCAGCCGACGGTGTGACCGGCAGAACCGTCCTGCGTCCTGAAACGTTCACATCTGTGAATGAAGCATTGTGGGCGCCGGATGGAAGTTTCGTCATTGTAGCCAATGCACAAAACGAACAGATCTACTTTGGCGGCGCCGCCCAGCTTTTCTACACTGACGGTCAAAAGGCGATGATCTCCATGCTGCCATTTGTTCAATCCATGAAATGGGGTCCGTAGCCTAGAGGCAAAGTGTGTAACGGCGGGGTATCTCACCGTTACACACTTTATTACCCAAGCACAAAATTATCGATCAGGCGCGTCTTGCCCATGAAGACCGCCATGGATAGCAGCGCCTTGCCGGTAATGATCTCCAACTCTGCCAAAGAATCATAATCGGCACAGGAAACGTACTGTATCTGCGCCAGTGGCTCCGTTGCGAGTACCGCCTTCATTTTCTCTCGTAGGGTCTCCGCATTCCGTTCCCCGCCTTCATAGAGCGCCTTCGCCGCACTCAGCGAACGAAACAAGACCGTTGCGGCTTTACGTTCGGCTTCATTCAAATACTTATTCCGGCTGGACATCGCCAACCCATCCGCCTCGCGGGTGGTTGGGCAGATGACCATCTCAAGCGGAAAGTTCAAGTCGGTGACCATGCGCCGAATGACCGCCGCCTGTTGGGCATCCTTTTGACCGAAATATGCCTTCGTCGGCTGGGTGGCGTTGAAGAGTTTCGCCACCACCGTGGTCACCCCGCGGAAGTGCCCCGGGCGCATCGCCCCTTCAAGCGGACTTGTCAACGCATCCACCTCCACCCAAGTCTGATACCCAGACGGATACATGACCTCCGCTGTGGGCATCCAAACCAGGTCAACGCCGAGAGGGCGGAGCAAACTCAGGTCTCTTTCAAGGTCGCGTGGGTACTTCGAGAGGTCTTCATTCGCTCCAAACTGAGTCGGGTTGACGAAGATGGTCACAATAACATGCTTGTTCTCAGCTTTGGCACGCGAGACAAGCGACAAATGCCCCTCGTGAAGATAGCCCATTGTGGGAACAAGGCCAACC
The DNA here is from genome assembly GCF_016702885.1 of Candidatus Villigracilis vicinus. Classification (NCBI taxonomy): domain Bacteria; kingdom Bacillati; phylum Chloroflexota; class Anaerolineae; order Anaerolineales; family Candidatus Villigracilaceae; genus Candidatus Villigracilis; species Candidatus Villigracilis vicinus. Next base: position 25,990 of record NZ_JADJDD010000004.1, on the reverse strand, counting down.
GTCCCGTTGAGAGAGAGGCGTGCAGCTCTTAGATCAAAGAGGGAAGAAACAGTATTCATGGCACACTCCAGGGAAATAGGGAGCAACCCATTGATGATATTGCTTTTACGGGTTGCTCTTATATTTGTCTATACATATTACAAAGTACTACTTGACAGGCTAGAAATTTTGTTCTACACTTTTACTAGAATTTAGAAAAAAGGAGAAATACAATGGCTTTCGGATACACCAACTCAAAAGGCAATACCTACTACCTGCACGCAAAGGGCAAGATGTTCTTCTTCGCGAAGGAAGTCAAGGAAGGCGCCCTCGATGCCGTACCCGCCGGGTACAACGTGGTCGAAATGAAGACCGGCATGCCCGTCCTCAAGAAAGTAGTTGCTGAAGGAACCGCTGCTGCTGCCACGGAGACCAATACGGAAAGCGCAGGGTAATTCAAGTATAACCCTGTTCGAAACCCGGCCTTCCGGCTGGGATACAACCTAATTCTTTTAGATTAAATAAGGAGACTAGTTATGACACGTACACAGCATCTAAAAGCCACGAACACCAAAAAGGAGCCGACATGCCCGCATTAAACCGCGTTCAGTTGATCGGCCGTCTGGGCAAAGACCCGGAAAGCAAGTACACCCCCACCGGCAAGAAGGTTTGCCACTTCAGCCTTGCAGTGAGCAATCACTGGAAGGACAGAAACGGCGAGACCCGGGAAACCACTGAGTGGGTTAACATCGAAGCATGGGGGCGGCTTGGCGAGGTCTGCCAGGAATATCTAAAGAAGGGCAGCCTGATCTTTGTGGAAGGTCGTTTGAAAACCGACAAATACGAAGACCGGGAAAGCGGTGAGACAAGGTACTTTACCAAGATCGTCGCCCAGACCCTGCAATTCCTCGATAAGAAATCTGCCGACGAGCCAATCATGGCTGTCGAAGAAGAACCCGCCGAGTACGAACTGGCTGGGGAGTAGACAAGATCAATAAAAGACGGTCACTCTAAAACGGTGACCGTTTTTTTATTAACATTATTCAAACAACCTAATGTTGACCCTCAATTTGCTTGCGCCGATGTTTTGGCTGGTTTATACTTGCGCCCATGCCAATACCTGAAAAGATCGGACGATACGAAGTCAAATCGGAACTTGGACGCGGCGGCATGGCGACCGTTTACCGCGCTTTCGACCCCAGCTTTGACCGCGAAGTTGCGATCAAGGTTCTTCCACGCGAGATGATGCATGACCCCCAATTCCGTTCGCGATTCGAACGTGAGATCAAAATGATCGCCTCGCTTGAACACCCTGCCATTGTGCCGGTGTACGATGTAGGCGATGAAGGTGGTCAGCCTTATTTCGTGATGCGCTTCATGAACGGCGGCTCCCTTTCGGATCTGATTGCGCAAGGCAGCGTCCCCATGGCGGATACAGCGCGCATCGTGGAAAAGATCGCCCAAGGACTTGCCTACGCTCATCGCAAGGGCATCATCCACCGCGACTTGAAACCCGATAACATCCTGTTCGATGAGAACGGCGAACCTTTCATTTCAGATTTTGGTGTTGCCAAGTTGTCCGAATCTTCCAGCAACTTAACCGGCAGCGGCGTGATCGGAACCCCTGCCTACATGAGCCCAGAACAAGCTCAAGGGTTGGATATTGACCTCCGCAGTGATGTGTACGGACTGGGTGTCATCGTCTATCAAATGCTCACCGGGCACCAGCCCTACAGTGCCGACACTCCCATGGGAGTGGTGGTCAAACATATCACCGAGCCTGTTCCCGATATTCTAAAAATTCTGCCCACCCTGCCCGATGATGTTGATGCGGTCATCAAAAACGCAATGGCAAAAGACCGCGACAAACGCTTTGCCAACACCATTGAGCTGGCAAAAGCCCTGAACCTGATCGCCTTCGGAAAAACAGGCGACCTGACCTTCACAACCAACGGCACCACCCGTCTGAAAGCCCAACCTACACAGTTATCCCGCAAACAAACTACCGGGCTGGTTGCGGTCGGCATCGTATTATTACTTTCGGTTATTGGTTTCTTCTTACTCGGCAAACAACTCTTTGCATCGGATAAGGCGAATGCCACCCCCGCCGAAACATCATCCGAAGTCAATTCCACGCCTACTTTGGAAGTTGTAGAAGCCTCCTTTGCACCGGCATGCTCGGCAGATACCGCCTTCCCTCTTCCTGAAGTCAAAGTGACCAACAATATCTGCAAACAGAAGAGACCGCTGGTCAACCTCACCATTCCGCAGGGCGCCGAGTTTAGTGTATTGACAGCGGAAGGTTCCTGTCAGATCGAAGCGACAAATAAAGGAAAGCACGTCCTCTCATGTACCGGACCGGGCTTTACCGTTATCGAACTTCAGGTCTGCCAAAAACCAGAGCTCACAAATAGCGATCTCGCACAATGCTCACCAGACTCCACCTTCAACGCTGAAAACACCTGTTGTGTGGCAGTGCCGCCACAAGAGGCAGGGTGTGTAGTACAAGAAGTAGAACTAAAAGGTTGTAACTAAAAAATCGGGCGCAAGCCCGATTTTTTTATTTGATACAATCCTCACATGGGAACCCTTTATCTCGTCGCCACCCCGATCGGAAATCTCGAAGATATGAGTCCGCGTGCAGTGCGGATCCTTCGCGAAGCCAAGCTCATTGCCGCCGAAGATACCCGCCATACCGGCACACTGCTCAAACATTTCAACATCGAAACCTCGCTCACCAGTTACTTCGAGCACAACAAGCTCACCAAGCAGGATTTCATCCTCGAAAAACTTTCACAAGGGGATGTAGCTCTCGTCTCCGATGCAGGGACTCCCGCCATCAACGACCCAGGTTATGAACTCGTTCAAGCCGCCCTCGCCGCCAACTTCGACGTTCGACCTATTCCCGGTCCCTCCGCACCCATCGCCGCTCTGACCGTTTCCGGGTTACCCACGGATTCATTTTTATACCTCGGCTATCTTCCTCACAAAGCGAGTGACCGCCGCACCAGGTTAGCTGAAGTTGCCGAGCAGCCTTATACCCTGATCTTTTTCGAAACCCCACATCGCATCACAGACTCACTCGAAGACATTCTCTCTACGCTTGGCAACCGCCGCATTTGCGTTGCCCGCGAAATGACCAAACTCTACGAAGAATATTGGCGCGGAGATGTTCATGGAGCAATTGAGTATTTCAAAAGTAAAGAAGCACGTGGCGAATTCACGCTCGTTATCGAAGGAAAACCGACAGTAGACCGCCAACGATGGACCATCGATGAACTTAGTTCTGCAATTCAAAATGAACTCCAAGCTGGGAAATCTGCCAAGGAAATTTCCGCTGACCTTGCCACGCAAAGCGGATGGAATAAAAAAGAAGTGTACGCGTTGGTCAACTCACTCAAATAATAAGGGAGCCATCCATGTCGTATTCGATGGAAGAACTCAACCACATGTCCTTGAAGCAATTCAGGGACTTGTTTGTCTCGCTATCCATTCCCATCCCAAGTGAAATATTCGGGAAATATCATGCCGCGTTCGTGGGACCAGCCTGGCTGAGAGCATCTGCCGCCCCCGCCCTCTCCCTCACCGGACTCGGCGGCTGGTGGGGCAAGGAATTCTTCAACAACGGCACTGCGATCAACATCATTTCAAAAGATGGAAATTTCTCCACTCGCTTCCCCATGCGCTTCATGCAAACCCGATCCTTCATTGACGACAGAGGCGGGCTGGCGTTGCACTATCAAAAGGGTAACCCTTTCCCGTGGATGCACGTCGTGGATGAAATTCGCCGCATCGACGAATCCACCTTGCTCGGCATGACCATCGCCAACGTTCGCGGATTGCGCGGGCTGGCATTTCCATTTATTTTGCAAAAGGCTTAAACCACAGATTACGCAGAGAAATAAATAAAACTCTGCGCCCACTGTATGCTCCGTGGTAAGTGAGGCTTTAATGGACTACGACGTCATCATCATTGGTTCGGGGTTTGGCGGAAGTGTCGCTGCATTACGTTTGAGCGAGAAAGGCTACAAGGTCGCCGTCATCGAGCAGGGACGGCGCGTGAGCCGCGAAGATATGCAGAAAGCCAACCGTTCACCACTCCATCTTTTCTGGATGCCCGAACTCGGACTCAAAGGCTTCTTCACCCAACGCTTCTTTCAACACGTCAACATCGTTGGCGGCGTAGGAGTCGGCGGCGGGAGTTTGGTCTATGCTGCGGTGTTGCTTGAGCCGAAGGCGGCGTTTTACCAAGACCCTGCCTGGGCACAGATGAGAATCAACTGGCAGGCAGAACTTCATCCGCATTATCAAACCGCCGCCCACATGCTGGGTCGCGTCACCTGCCCCACCTTCCATAAACAAGATGAACTGATTCAACTCACCGCCCGCGAGATGGGCGTTGAAAACACGTTCGGCAACGTGCCGCTCGGCATTTATTTTGGGAATGAAAATTCTCCCGACCCATTCTTCAACGGCGACGGCCCCTCACGAAACGGCTGCATCGAATGCGGCGCATGTCTCGCAGGCTGTGCCCCTGGCGCAAAGAACACGCTCGATAAAAATTATCTCTTCTTTGCCGAAAAACTTGGCGCACAAATTTTGCCCGAACGCAAGGTGACCGAACTCCGCGCCACCGAAAACGGATATGAGATTCAGATGGTCAACCCGCTCACCGGAAAGAAGTACCCGCCTCTTTCCGCGCCGAAGGTTGTTCTGGCTGCCGGAGTTTTAGGCACGCTGGAAATTCTTTTCCGTGCCCGCGAGTTGCATGCCCTGCCCAATCTCTCACCCATGCTCGGTCAGCGTGTGCGGACAAATTCCGAAGCCATCGTGGGCGTGCTCTCCAAAGACACCTCTGTGGACTTGAGCCATGGTCCCGCCATTTCCACTGATTTTCACGCCAACGAGCGGACGCACGTCACCCAAAACCGTCTGCCCGCCAGTTACTGGTTCATGAAGCTATATTCCGGTCCGCTAGTGGATGGAACCAAACCGCTCTTACGGACGTTGAAAGTACTGGCGCAATTCATCCTGCGTCCGCTCAACTCGACCGCCTCGATGCGTGTCTTCAAGGATTGGCACAAGCGCATCACACTGCTCTCCATCATGCAGAATGCAGATAATCAAATGGCATTCACCTGGAGCGGTCTCTTCAAAAAGGGATTGAAGTCTGCCACGGCTTCGGGGAAATCTGCCCCTGCGTTCATTCAAGAAGCCAATGACGCGGCGCGGGCGTTTGCCAAGGTCTCTGGCGGCGTGCCGCACAACTCGCTGTTGGAAAGCGCCTTGAACATGTCTGTCACGGCGCACATCCTCGGCGGTTGCCCGATCGGGCAGGACCATGCTCACGGTGTGATCGATGCGAATCACGAAGTCTTTGGTCACGCCGGGTTATACGTCATGGACGGTTCCGCGATCCCTGCAAATGTGGGCGTTAATCCCAGCCTGACCATCACTGCCATGGCAGAACGGGCAACAACCTTATTTCCAAAGAAAGCATAGGTCTTATGAACGAAGAACTCCAAGAACCTCAACCCCCAACCCTTCCCCTTTCGACTGTTCAGAAATTTTTATATGGTTTCATTGTTATTGCTGCCCCGATCTTCAACTTCTCGCTGATTGAACTTATGAAACCCGAATGGCAGGATGGTAGGTTTACATCGTATCTCTATCTCTTCCTTTTGCCAGAAGCTTCTTGGGTTTTCTTCCCGTTGCTTTTATACGCTGTCCTGAGTTATCTCTTGCTGTTGTGGGATAGCGAGCAATTTGCTGATTCTATGATCATCCGCCTTGGCATCTATGGCGGCACATTCCTTGCTCTGCAATACAGCATTTTATCGTTCATCACTACATTTAGCCCATCCCCTGTTGTTTTAGCAGTTCTCCTTGCGTATTCTGCACCTCTTATCCTGCCCAAGTTGTACTCTTGGTTGAGACCTCAATGGGATAAATTGTTCGAAAAATATCGGCTTGCTATGATCATCATTCCATTGATCATCTTAGCCCTGGTGCTGTGGGGATTTTTCTTCGTGCTAGCGATCTTTGGCATCGCTTCGCCCTTCTGGTCTTTCCTTATTGCCTTTCAAGCTTCTCGTTGGCTTTGGAAACATTACGAAACCAAGTTTTCTTTTGCAAAGGGATTTGGCATCTTCGCCTGGATTTCAGCCTATGCCTTTGCCTTGCGATTCAACATCTTGAAAATGTTCGAGCTTTATAACGCCCTGCCCACCGAACCGCCCAATTGCTACATCGCCACCGCCGCCGCGAATGGACATCCACGTTTCGTTGGCTCGCAGGAGGTGACATTGGCGAACGGAACATCCATGCGGGTCAATCGTCAGTTGCAGAGGCTCAAGGCGGCGGAAATCGCTTTGATGGGTGTATCCGGCACAGGTCATAGAATGATGCGGAAGATTTATGATGTTGTCGGCAAACAACTAGCGGCACACATCCACAATCCGTTTCTGGCAGATGTATCGTACCTACTACTAAAACCATTTGAACTCTTGGCAGTCTTCACAATGAAGTTTCTCTTAAGCGACATTGAAGGATTAATAGCCAATATCTACATACAAAACCATAGTAAAGGTCAGCCATGGAATACTTAACTGCGCTTATCCCAAATCTTTTACCGCAAATCCCCAATATTCTGCTTCATGTTGCCGGGCTTTGGCTTTCTATTTCACGAAGAAAAGAACACCCTAAAATTTTTCTTGCAGCGGCGATATATTTTGGACTGGGATTGTTGATAAGGATTGGCAGTCAGTTCTATATAATTCTGCCGATCTACATGCAAGACCAGGGACTATCCACTACGAACATTGGCAGTATGTACACAACGCTCAATCTGATCTGCGTTCCTTTTACGATTATCATGGAAATCGCCTTGTTGTATGCTATATTCGCCCCACGGCAAGAAACTCATCACACCCCTAATACACCTATTTTTGCAGGAGATAAAAATGGCTGAAGATAAAAAGAAAGACGAAGAGAAGAAAGACGAAAAATCCACACCCAAGGATAATATCGTCACTACCAAACATTCCGTAAAGATCGGCGGCAAATCGCTCAAGTACACCGTGACGACCGGAACGATGGTTTTGAAAGAAGAGGTGACTGAAAAAGACAACGAGGTCGAAAAGCCGCGCGCGCAGATATTCTTCACTGCATATACACTCGACGGTGTGCGCGATAAAGCTAAACGCCCGATCACTTTCTCATTCAATGGCGGACCCGGTTCGTCATCGGTGTGGCTGCATCTCGGAGTGCTCGGTCCGCGCCGCGTGGTGATGACGAACGAAGGCGAAATGCCCAAACCTCCATTCAAATTAACGGACAATGAATTCTCTGTGCTCGATGAAACCGACCTGGTTTTCATTGACCCGATGAGCACGGGCTTCAGCCGCCCGGTGGAAGGCGAGAAGTCGAAAGATTTTCATACCTTCCACAAAGACATCGCCTCGGTGGGTGATTTCATTCGGCTCTACACCACGCGCTACAATCGCTGGCTCTCGCCAAAATTCCTCGCGGGCGAGTCCTATGGCACCACCCGTGCGGCAGGACTCTCTGGCTATTTGGCAGACCGCCACGGCATGTTGTTGAATGGACTGATGCTCATCTCAGCCGTGCTCGATTTCACTACCCTTGATTTCAACCTCAACAATGACCTGCCTTACATTCTCTTTGTGCCGGGTTATACCGCCACGGCTTGGTATCATGGCAAGCTCGATAAAAAGAAACCCCTCAAGACTTGGCTCAAAGAATCGGAAGAGTTTGCTTTGGGTGAATATGCGACTGCTCTGATGAAGGATGGGGCGCTCACGAAAGAAGAAAGAAGAAAGGTTGCGGAGAAACTTGCCCGCCTCACTGGCATTTCTGTTGAGTTTATTGAACGCGGCAACTTGCGCATTCATACCTTCCACTTCTTCAAGGAACTTCTACGCGACCAAGGCAAAACTGTCGGTCGCCTCGACAGTCGCTACACCGGCATTGACCGCCTCGGTGTGACCGAAACTCCTGAATATGATCCGCTTTTTGCGCAGGTCAACGGTCCATACACTGCCGCATTCAACGACTACATCCGCACCGAACTCAAATTCGAAACCGATACCACGTACGAAATTTTGAGCGATAAAGTCTGGCGTCAATGGTCATACAGCTATTTTGAGAACCAATACGTCAACGTCGCTGAAACATTACGCGCCGCAATGACCTTCAACAAATACCTCAAGGTCTTTGTCGCCAACGGCTATTACGACCTCGGCACACCTTACTTTGCCACCGAATACACATTCAACCACCTCGCCCTCGATGAATCTCTGCGGGGCAACATCAGCATGGGCTATTACGAAGCCGGTCACATGATGTACGTCCACATGCCTTCGCTCAAACAAATGAAGAAAGACTTGAGCAAGTTCATCAAAGACGCGAGTTAACGACCATAGCCGATGGACGATAGACATGGTCTATCGTCCATCGCTTGAGCCAGTTTAAGAACTCTGCTTCAGCCAATTCTTTAGAACTAAAGGAACAGTATGGTACTCGCAGCAAAAATACAGGTTTACGCAACCCCTATCTTATGTTTGATCTGGCTGGCAGGCTTTGTGCTTGCCTTGGTGAAGTTTCGCGTATCGCCCCGTGCATCCGTTCTATTCATCATCGCCCTGTTCTTCGCGGCGCTTGGTCAGACTCTCGACGTCATCAATTTACTGACGGTTAACAATATGGATCAACTCATATCGTTTTTCCCAGGGTCGCTTCGAACAATTAGAAGTATCCTAAACTACACCCCTAGTATTTTCAGCGTCCTTTCGTGGGGGCTGATCTTGTTTGCATTTGTCACAGTAATGGGTAAAAAGAAAAATGAATCTTGACGACCTCGAACTCTTCAAACAAATAGATAGACTAAACATGATCGCGCAGATCAACGGTCTGCCCGATCAACTTCAATCCGCATGGGGTTTGGCGCAGACGTTGTCGTTGCCGAAACTGGATGAGGTTCACAACATCATCCTTAGCGCGATGGGAGACTCCGGCTCGGCTGCCGAACTGGTAGTTGCTTCGGTTTCCTCAAGCCTCTCACTCCCCGTGAGCGTTCACCGCGGTTATGGACTGCCCGCCTCTGCCACAGACAAGACTCTGGTTGTTTGTCTCTCGCATTCCGGCAATTCAGAAGAAGTGTTGGATGCGTTTGAGTCCGCGCTGAAAAACGGTTGCAAGATCATTGTCATCTCCACCGGCGGCAAATTGACCGAGCGCGCCCAAGCCAACAATCTGCCCGTGTGGAACTTCACCTACACAGGCATGGACACGACCGCCATCGCCTATCCCTACGCTTTGACCCTCGCCCTCTTCGCCCGCCTCGGCTTGATCCCTGACCCCAGCACAGATGTCGCCGAAGCCGTGGCAATGATGAAACGCTCGCAACAGCACATCGTCCCAGAGATGATCGCTGCGAAGAATCCCGCCAAGCGTTATGCTGGTCAATTAGTGGGACGTTGGGTGACCTTCGTTGCGACTGAAAATCTTGCTCCCGTGGCATATCGCTGGAAGACTCAGATCAATCAGCTTGCCAAAGCTGGCGCGAACTTCGAGATCATCCCCGAAGCGACGCATAACACACTGATCGCCACCATCAACCCAAACCCGACTCTCAATGCCCACACCATGACGCTCTTCATGCGTGCGCCGAGCGACCATCCACGCAACAAACTACGCTCAGACTTGATGCGTCAAGCTTTCATGCTCGAAGCCTTGAACACGGACGTGATCGATGCCCGCGGAGACTCGGTCATTGCACATTTATGGACATTGATCATTTTTGGCGATTACATGGCGTATTATCTCGCCATGGCGTACGGCGCTGACCCCTCTGAAGAAGATGCGTTTGTGAATTTCAAACGGTCGTTATAACCCGTAGGGGCGGATCGCGATCCGCCCCTACAATATCATTACGCAAACTGTTCTAAATTGACTGCCACCAATGGATACGCTTCGTCCACGAATTTTTCGAGGGCGGGGCGTTTTTTCATATGGCTGTAGTGTGATGCCAATCCGTAGATCGCCCAGGAAGCAACGGTGGCAGGAATTTCGGTGGGGACTTTTGACTTCCGCAGCCAATACGAAAGCAAATCAAATATCTGCTTCTTGATCGTACCTTCAATAAGTGACTCAAATTGCTGATGCGGCTGAGCACAGCCCGTATGAACACGCGAAAGAAATTCCACTACGGCAAGGATCAAGTTACGAAGATTGTCTTCACTATAGCTACACACATTCAACGTTCGTTTTTCGATCTCAGCCATAAATGCTTTTTGGATGGTGTAATCAAGCAGGGCGTATTTATCGGGGAAATGAGCATAAAACGTGGCACGGTTGACCTGTGCCTTATCGGTCACATCTTGCACAGAAATGGATTCGAATCCTTTTTCGGCGAGAAGAGATTCAAAGGATTGCAGAATCAAGCCGCGGGTCCGTTTGACGCGGGGGTCCAGTTTTTCTTCTTCTCTTGGGTTAGGCAACATTTTCGCTCCTTTGTTGCTTAGTCAACATTCTCAAGTCTTTGTTGGTTGACTTTCAAAGCGGGGATTGGTAAATTAGACAACATCTGTTGTTTAGGCAACAAATGTATATTATCAAACAACTCAAGGAGAGTCAAGATGAACATCGCTTTATGGGTCGCTCAAGTGTTGCTGGCTGGCATGTATGGCATGGCAGGCGGTATGAAGACCTTTCAACCCGATGGCGTGCGCAAGAATCCGCAGATGACCTGGGCGCACGATCAACAGGATGGTTACATCCGCTTTGTAGGCGTTTCAGAATTGCTCGGCGCGTTAGGCATGATCTTACCAATGCTCACCGGTATTCTGCCATGGCTGACCCCGCTCGCCGCTGTGGGTCTTTCGATCATTCAAGTGCTCGCGATTTTCATGGTGCATTTGCCAAAGAAAGAATATCAGGTCATTCCCGTGAATATTGTTCTGCTCGCATTATCTATCTTTGTGGCATACGGGCGTTTTGCCTTATCCTAAATCTAATTTTTCCAAGGAGTTACAACACCATGTCCGAAAATCTCGAAATCAAGGCAAGCAAAAGCGGTCCATACCTGATCGCAGGAAACTTTACATTTACCGACGCGGAAGGCAATACCAAGACCGTCGAAAAAATGGTCGCGCTCTGCCGTTGTGGACAGTCTGCCAATAAACCGTTTTGCGATGGCACTCATAAAAAAATCGGTTTTGAGGCTACCGAAGGCGCATTGGCTTTGAACGTAATTGCATAAATCTTAAAGTACAATCGAGTCCGATGCCGAAAGACATCGGACTCCACGTTAGAGGTAAACATGATGACGCAACCAAACACGCTTCAGGAATATTCGGTTCACCCCGCCACCAGAATGGGACATGTCTCCCTGACCGTGGCGAGTCTTGAAAATCAGATCCTGTTCTACGAAAAGGCAATGGGCTTCAAAGTCCACTGGCGCGAAGGCAACAAAGCCGGTCTCGGCGCTGGCGGCGCGGACTTGCTCCAATTCACCGAAGAACCGAACCTCAAGCGCTACCAACGCACGACCGGTTTGTATCACTTTGCCATCGTCTTCCCGAATCGCCGCGAGCTTGCCATTGCCATGGCGCGTTTGTTTGCGTTGAAAGTTCCCAACTCGCCCACCGACCATGTCATGACCAAGACCACCTACCTCAATGACCCCGAAGGCAACGGCATTGAGTTGTATTGCGAATCACCCGAAGATGGTTCATGGACGATCAAAGACGGCAACTACGAAGCCCGCTGGGCAGACGGACGCTGGAGCGATGGACGCGAAGCGCTTGATGTCGACGCGCTCTTTACTCACCTCAAAGAAGATGACCGCCTCGATGTGAACATCCCTGCTGAAACCCGCATGGGTCATGTCCACTTGCATGTGCGCGATATCCCTGAAACGATTGACTTTTATCACGGCGTGCTCGGCTTTGATGTAATGGGTGTTTCCAAAGGAATCGGCATGGCCTTCGTCTCAGCTGGTGGATATCACCACCACATCGGTCTCAACACCTGGAACGGACGCGGCGCGCCTCCGCCCCCCGCCGATGCCGTAGGTCTACGCTTCATGACCGTGGATTACCCGAATCCTTCCGTGCTCGCCGAAGTCACCGCCCGCGTGGAAAATGCAGGCATCCCATATAACAAGATAGATGATGGCTATCTACTGCAAGACCCGTCACAGAACGGGGTGCTACTGAGAGTTGCGCCATAACAAGCATTTCATGTAAATAACTCAAGTTGCCACTTCTTTGGCGTTGGTTTTTCTTCACCTCTTATAGGTCGCAACTTGGGTTAAACAAAAAAATCCTGAAGAAAACCTTCAGGATTTTTTTTGTTTAAGATGCAACGGTCAAAATCACTTTCCCGCGCGCATGTCCTTCTCCAAGATATCGAAGGGCTTGCGCGGTTTCGCTTAATGGATAGCGTTTATCGATGACAGGCTTGATCTTACCTGCCTCTGCCAAACCTTTTAGATAGATAAGATCTGCCTGCTTGGGCTGCGCGGTTAATGCGCCCAATTTCCTGCCGTCCTTTTCAGAAACGAACGAACCGCGCAGTACCGCTTCAAAAATTTGCTTCGTCGTACCGCCTGCCATCACATACATTCCCTTGGGGGTAAGCGCATCTTTGTAATCAGTGATGGGATGATACCCATTCACGGCAAGAATCAAGTCGTACTGTTTTCTGTTTTTGGTGAAATCTTCTTTGGTGTAATCAATGACATGGTCAGCACCCAACGAACGGACCAGTTCCATGTTACGCGTACTGCACACAGCGGTGACTTCCGCACCCAATACTTTGGCGATCTGCACTGCAAACGAACCGACTCCACCCGAAGCGCCCTGAATCAATACCTTGTGCCCGGCTTGGATCTTGCCCGCGTCGCGCAAACCTTGCAAGGCTGTCACTGCCGCCATCGGGAAAGCCGCCGCCTCTTCAAAAGTCAGGTTGACCGGTTTCAACGCCAGCGCTTTTTCCGGCACCGCCACATATTCTGCGAAGCTGCCGCAGCCGCTTGCCGCCAGGTCGCCATAGACTTCATCCCCAACTTTGAACTGTGTCACATTTTTACCAACGGCTTCGACCCGCCCGGCAACATCTGCACCGGGGATTTTATATTTGGGCTTGAAGAACCCGGCGTTTAACCGCACAAGGAAAATATCTGCGGTCAATAAATGCCAGTCAAACATGTTTAGGGACGCCGCATGGATTTTTACCAATACTTCGTTATCTTTAGGGGTAGGTTTTGCTGTCTCTTTGAACTCCAGCACATCGGGAGTGCCATATCGCTCTGTAATGATCGCTTTCATGTAAATTCCTATCTGCTTCTCTTAAATTTAGAGTGCGTTGAGAAGATGTACGCCAGTTTGCAAATTTGGTTGCAAAGAGCTAAAAACTCCAGTAAAAATTTCACGGCTGGGAACGTCTCTACCGCACGAAAGGGATTTGTATGAGCGAACCCACGCCCAAAAATAGTCTTTAACCCCGAAGGCAACAGCACAGGCGATGCCTGTGTCCCGAATATCAGCCCTGCCGAGCGCAAAAAACGCATGGACTTCGGCATCCTCCAGCTTGTGATCACATTTGGCATTCTTGCCGCCATGCTCTACTTCGGCGCGGACAAGCTCTGGCGGCTGCCGCTTTTCGCCATGTTCTCCGCCGGGGCGGTTTCCATCTTTCAAGCCCTCGACAAAACCTGAGTAGCCCTCGCAGCGCGTAGTGTACGCCTCACCTCAGATAAATACGAACGGGTCAAAGACTCAGCAGAAGACGCCAAGATCAAACGTCAGGCGATGAAAGTCGTTGCCAAGGGAACTTTGGTAGGATTAGGGATTACCCTGCTGATCATGTTGATACCCTAACCATAGACAACAGACGATAGACCACGGACGATCTTTGTCAGTCTATGGTCAGTGGTCTATCGTACATCATCTCTAATGCGCTCTGCCCACAAAGCAGGGCGTTTTTCTTTGCCAACCGCATGGCGTATAATTCAATTACCAATCGCCAATCACCAATTTCAAACAAAATCGGAAAATTAAATCATGCATATCCTAGTCACCAACGACGACGGCGTCACCGCCCCTGGGCTTCTTGCACTCGCGCAGGAAATGCGCAAACTTGGCAAAGTGACCGTATTTGCCCCCGATAAGAACTGGTCTGCATCGGGTCACGTCAAAACCATGGAACGTCCGTTGCGAGTCAAGGAAGTGACTCTCGCAGATGGCACCTCTGCGTTTGCTTCGGATGGCGCGCCTTCAGATTGCGTCGCTTTGCCATTGCTTGGACTGATCGAAGACCCAATTGACATCGTCGTTTCCGGGATCAACCCGAATGCCAACCTGGGGCACGATGTGACCTACTCCGGCACCGTCACTGCCGCGATGGAAGCCGTCATTGCGGGCGTACGCGGCGTCGCCGTTTCATTGGATTCGCCCGAGGGGCACAAAGGTCCACTCGATTACTCAACCGCCGCCGTAGTGGGGAGGCGTGTCGTCGAACAGGTCATTGCCGATGGCTTGCCTGAAGGCGTCGTTGTTAATGTCAATGTCCCGTATCTGCTTGAATCCGAACTCAAGGGTTATATGATCACAAGACAAGGCTTGCGTGTGTACCGTGATGCGCTCGATGTACGCAGTGACCCGCGCGGCAAACCCTATTACTGGATCGGCGGCGAAGCCCCCACCGGCGTGGACGAGCCCGGCACCGACTTCGGCGCATTGCGTGCGGGCATGGTTTCCATTACGCCGCTGCAATTGGATTTGACCCACCTCAAAGCGATGGATGTGTTGAAGAAGTGGGATTTTAAATGACCACGATTCAAGAGCTTATTCCCGTTTTGCAAACCGCCATCGGACCCGTGATCCTCATCTCGGGGGTTGGCTTGCTTTTGCTGAGCATGACCAACCGCCTCTCGCGCGTCATTGATCGTGCCCGCAACTTATTGGCAATTTCCGAGTCTCAAGCCGGACCTTCTAAACAGAAAACGCTTGCACAGATAGATATTTTATGGAGTCAAGCAAAGCTGATACGTCTCTCGATCCTTTTCGCTGCTGTCAGTTTATTATGCGCGGCTTTGCTCATCATTATTCTGTTCATCACCGCTTTATTCGGGATTGAAGATGCCTGGCTGCTCAGCATCATTTTTATTGCGTGTCTGGGTTCGTTGATCGCATCTCTGATCGTTTTCATCACAGATATCAACCGCTCGCTCTCCGCTTTCAAAGTGGAATTGTATGGTTATGAGACGAAGGAAGGTTAACCATGAATTTTCTCAAAAAACTTTTTGCTCCTCGCGAACCCTACAAAAAAGAATATTACACCTTTACCGTCAAATGCAAACGCTGCGGCGAGACCGTCACCGGGCGCATCGATGTTGACAACGACCTCAGTGTTGAATACGAAGCAGACGGCGACGTGTTCTATGCCCGCAAAGTGCTGATTGGCGAGAACAAATGCTTCCAACGCATTGAAGCCAATTTCAAATTCAACGCCGACCGAAAAATGATCGAACAGGAAGTTATTGGCGGAGAGTTCGTCGAGTGACCCAGGCACAAATTGAAGCCTATTGGGAAAATTTCCTCGGCGCGAATCCTCCTTATCAGGGCAAACCTTATATCGCCGAACCCTTCGGAGATAACCCCGCTCTTGCTGATGAACTCGGCAATCTCGTCTTAAGCGGAGTTAAATCTGCCACCTGCTCTGCTGTATGGGAGTATGAAGCCAAAGGCGAGTCCTTTCCACACCTGGGCATGCTCTGGCTAGTACTCGACGGACGCAACAAACCGATGTGCGTGGTCGAAACCATCGAAGTGACCTTCCGCAAATACAACGAAGTGGATGCAGACTTTGCCCGTGCCGAAGGGGAAGATGACCTAACGCTTGAAAGTTGGCGCGCAGGGCATAAACGCTTCTTCACCCGTACGCTGTCTCTCATCGGCAAAGAATTTACAGAAGACATGCCGCTCGTTTGTGAACGCTTTCGCGTCATCTACAAATAAAGTGAGGTTGTCATGAAACGTTTTTTCATCCCACTGCTCGTTCTTATTCTCCCCCTCTCAACCTTTGCTTGCAGCCGCAACATCATCCCGCAAAGTTCTGCCCCCAACACAGAAAATCCCGCTGCACCTGCCCCGGTTGAAAAGACCCTCTCCTCATTTACTTCCATTGCAGGCACCGACTACCTTATGGCGGGCATTGTCCCCATCGAAATGGCTCGAGACTCCAGCCGCAACCCCTTCGAATGGATCAACAGCAGCGGATACTCTGGCTACTCTTCCTACGTCACCTACAACTATGTATTCTTCAACACCCAGACCGGGGAATATCACCGCCTCCTGCCCAGCAATGATCTTGTCATCCAGCAAACTGCCGGGTTCCCTCAATTCGTTTATGATTCCAATGACCCCGAAAAGCCCGCCCCGGTCATCGAGTTTTGGATTTACAACATTGTCAAAGCCGATACGAACGGAGATACCTTCTTCGATTACCGCGACAAACTCACCATCGGCATCTCCGATGTCAGCGGCAGCAACTATACCGAGTTGATCGAAAACGTAGACGCCATCCAATCGCAATATTACAAAGACTCTTCCAACTTCATCATCATTTACAACGTCAACGACAAGAACTTCATTGCCAGGGTCAACCCCATCACGCGTGAAATTCTATCCACCACCGAAATGGACCTTGGAGAAGATGTCAAATAATCTTCAACGCATCACAACCATCGTTTTCGTTTTGCTTGCCGCCTTGCTCCTCACACAGGCGGCATTCTCGCTTCAATGGCCCATCGCCCACGACGAAGCTCCGCTCTTCTACGAAGCCTTCCTTATGCAAAACGGGCAGATCCCCTACAAAGACTTCTTCGACTTCCAAATGCCCGGAAGTTTTTTCGCCTACTATGTTCTCGGCACAGGCAGCAACTTCGGTCCGCTTCGCATCCGCATCTTCGACATCGTCATCCTTGCCGCCATCTCGATCATCACCTACTTCGCCATGCGCCGCTTCGGAAAATTCACAGCCATTGCCGCGCCCATCCTCTTCACGCTCAAATATTTGCAAGGCGGTCCCAATCTTTCCCTGCAACGCGAATACATTATCCTCATCTTCATTTCTCTTTCCATTTGGATCGGCGTGACCGACTCTCTGAATTTTCGCAAACGCCTCATGCTGGGTCTCCTCTACGGACTCGCCGCCACACTCAAACCTCACGCCGCGCTCGGACTCCTCCCCTTCCTGCTCTTTGACATTGCAGACCTGAGACAACGCCGCGAGTTTTCTCTGCCATCGCTTGCAAAGCAGATCATTCTTCCTGTTGCCATTGGGTTTGCAATTCCCGTTTTACTCGTCATTCTATATCTAACGTTCACTCAATCTCTCTCCCCTCTCATCGATATTATCCTCAACTATGTTCCGCTTTACACCCAGATCAACGGTGAGATGGCGATCACACCGTCAGCGGAGCGCATGGCTTATTTGCTGAATCAACTCTGGCGTTTGGGCGGAAGCGCTCTTTGGCTCATCCCTGCAGGGATTGGCATCTATCTCCATCGCAACCGCCAAACCTATCTACTCGCTAGTCTCGCCGCTATTTATGCCATCTACCCCGCGCTGACAGGACAGTTCTTTCCCTATCACTACATTCCATTCATCTACACCATCATCCTCGTTGCATCGCTTTCACTATCATCCAATTACCAATTACCAATTACCAATCCACCTTCTTTCATCTTTCCTCTTTCCTCCTTCATCCTCCTCGCCACCATCCTCATCACCGTAAAACCTTCCCAAACCTTCCTCCGCCAACTCCAAGGCAAAGACATCGTCATCGCCGCAGACCGCGCCGCACAGATATCCGCCTTTCTCGAAAAGAATCTCGAACCCGGAGACAAAGTCCAGCCATTGGATTGGACCGGCGGCTCGTTGCTCGCCATGCTCGAAAATCGCACACCAATTGCCACATCATATGTCTTCGATTTTTATTTCTATCACCACATATCCGATCCATACATCCAATCCCTGCGCACCGACTTCATGACCCAACTAACGGACTCCAATCCACGCTTCATCATCGAAGTCACCGCCATCGACAAACCCTGGGTCTCCGGCGAAGACACCAGCCGTGACTTTCCCGAACTGCGCGCGTTTCTGAATGAGTATTATTCCGTTACAATGGGAAAAGAAGATTACATCATCTACGAACGACGATAGACCATCGACCATAGACCATGGCGTTGTCCTGAGCTTGCCGAAAGGTCTGCTGTCCGTCATCCGCGGTCTAATTATGAAATCAACCCGCCAACTCTCATTTCTCTACCTCACCCTCCCCTTCATCCTCTTCCTCTTCGGCTGGGTCCGCCTAACCATCGCTATCCCACTTTCACTCATCCTCCTCTTCACGCTCTACAAATTACTATTTACCAATTATCAATTACCATCAACGGTCAACCACCAACCATCAACAGCTTACTGGTTACTAATAACTGCTCTTTGGCTCTTCCTCTCCGGCATCGGCGGCTACGCCTTCCAAAACTGGGACCATAACTGGCGCAACGTTGTCCTGCGTGACTTGATGAACTTCGATTGGCCGTCTACTACGCCCAACCCGAAAGCGGACCGGTCAAGATGCTCGTCTATTACGTTGGCTTCTGGCTGCCTTCGGCTCTCATTGCAAAATTTACCAACTGGCAAGTTGCCAACTTCGCCCTCTTCATCTGGTCACTCCTCGGCGTGTTACTCGTTACTCATCAACTCGGCAATTTCTTCAAGACCTCCAACCTCAAAGCTACTATCCTCTTCCTCTTCTTCAGCGGACTTGATGTTCTTGGCACGCTTTTCTTTGCCAAAGACTATCCCACTCTCCTGCCGCCCATTACCCACCTCGAAACCTGGGCAGGGAACTTACAATACTCATCTTTCACCACTCAGTTGTTTTGGGTCTTCAATCAAGCCATTCCGGCATGGTTATGCATAACTTTAATTGTCATTCTGAGCCGCGAAGCGGCGAAGGGTCTCTCAAATGTTGCCCCAGAGACTCTCACCGCCCTGCGGCGCATGGGTCGCTCCGCTCAGAGTGACACGCGAAGCGAAATCATTCTCCTCTGGTCGCTCTGCTTCTTCTTTGCTCCGCTTGCCTCGGTAGGACTTCTCCCCTACATCATCATCGAACTCGTCAAACAAACCGACTTCAAATCTCCATTCAAAAACCTCCATTGGGAGAAACTTCTCTCTGCCGTAATCATCTTTCTTCTTTCCTTTTTCTTTTTCACCGCCAACACCGCGGCCCAATCCCGCGGATTCCAATCCCTGCCCGTGGATAAATTCCTCGCCTTCTTCCTGCTTGAAGGCGGAGTTCTTTGGCTGGTGCTTGCCCCATCCAAATACAAAGACCCACATTGGATCGTCACCGGCATTCTCCTCGCCCTCATCCCCTTCATCCAGCTCGGCAGCGACCGCGACTTCGTCATGCGCGCCTCCATTGCGCCACTCTTTTACCTCATGCTGATGACTGGTGAAATAATCTTCGACAAATCCGCTCCACGTCGATTACTAATTCCTGTTTACTGTTTACTGATTTTAGGTTCCCTCACCCCAATCTACGAAATCAACCGCTCCATTTACCGCACTTACGATTACCACTTCCTGCAAGATTCTTGCGCCGCCTGTGATTTCTCCTCAGACCCGATCACCAAACTTGCCCAACCCGGCAAACCGGAAGAAGAACATCCCGGCTCTCTTACTGCAGATGCCCTGCCAACACTTCAATTCATGACCGATGAACTTTCCCAGAACTTCATCGCCAATGTTAGACAGGCATTTTTCTATAAAAATATAGCCAAACGTTAATTTCAAGACCATGGAAAATCCATCGTCAATCGTCCATGGTCCACCGTCAAAAAAGGACCCCCATGCCCGAACTTCCAACTCCCCCAGACCCTCAAGCTTTCTACGCTCAAGTATGGAACATTGTCGCCCGCATCCCACGCGGAAAAGTTACTTCCTATGGTCAGATCGCCAAGATGCTGCCACCGCCCGCCGGTGTGGATGAAGCCACCTTCGCCGAGTTCGGCGCACTGTGGGTCAGCAATGCCGTCGCCGCCAGCCCCAACGAAGTTCCGTGGCAACGGGTGGTCAACTCCAAAGGGGAGATCACCGAACGGGATGGACTCCAAGCGAAGCGTCAAAAACTCATGCTTTATGATGAGGGTGTCCCATTTAATCCCAGAGGGCGCATCGATATGCGAAAATATGGCTGGGATGGAAAAACAAAATAAACTCCAGACCACGGACAATGGAAGATAACATATGGTTCATTATCCATCTTCATATTCCTCATTCTGCATTCAAAATTCTTAAAACTTATGTCCTTCTCTTCTCCCCCCAACCCGCAAGCCTATTACGAACAAGTCTGGGCGATCGCCCGCCTCATCCCGCGTGGAAAAGTCGCCGCCTACGGGCAGATCGCAAAAATGATTCCGCCGCCTAATGGAGTGGAACTCGAAGCGTATGCTGCATTCGGTCCGCGGTGGGTTGGCGGCGCAATGGCAAACTGCCCTGATGATGTGCCGTGGCAAAGAGTGATCAACTCGCAAGGCAAGATCAGCGAACGACCGGGTGCGGAGAGGCAACGTCCGCTGCTCGAAGCCGAAGGCGTGGTCTTTGATGCCAAAGGCAAAGTAGACTTGAAAAAGTTCGGCTGGAGCGGAAAGAACGAAGACGATGTGCCAAAACAGGCAGCCCTGTTCTAAACAGGTAACAGAAACGGGCAGTTGAATGCTTTTGATCAAAATTTCGTATGGAAAAATAACAAGATTTCCAGCATTGCGAACCGCGCTTTTCCCTGCAAGGATGATGTTCTTTTGAAATTTATTTCGATCACTTAAATCGTAGCGGCTTCGCAACTTCGCGAAAAAATTGACGCGTCACGCAAAACATATAAGGTAGCAACTTGAGTTAATTATCTATCGTCTCAAAAAACTTTATCAAGGAGTATACCCATGCAATCCCCCGAAAAAAACAACCAAGCTCGGAACCATATCTTTCATTCTCGCCATCATCGTTGTCGTGCTCTGGTGTATTTACTTCCGCCCTCTTCGCCGCCATGACCGAGGGCGGCGCCACCTTCGGCATGGACGGTGAAACCGCAGGATACGCCATTGTCTTCGGCGGCGGCGTGGTGATGGCGGTCTTAACTGTACTGCTCACCCTTGCAGGGATCATCCTTGGCGTGATGGCGCTTCGGAAAGCAGACCCGAAACGCGGTATCGCCATCGCCGGGTTGATAATCAACTTCCTTTGTTTTGCACCCTATTGTCTACTACTCATATTGATCGCCGTTGGCAGCATCTCCGCTGCAGATATGCCCTCGTTTGCGCCCTAGTTCTTTGTCATGAAATTGCATAATTTACCTTCCTCCCTTTCAAGTACATTTGGAGCAACGGAGGCAAATTATGTATATCTTTCAAGTCCATCACTATATCAAACCGGAAGGCATCGAAGCCTATAAAGCCGTCACACTGGAAAATGCACAAAAGACACGGCTTGAGCCAGGTGTATTGCGTTTTGAATTTTTCCAAGACGCAGCAGATCCGGCGCACTTCAGTCTATTCGAGGTCTATGCCGATATGGCGGCGCGTGATGCGCACCTGCAAACCGAACACTTCCTGAAATGGAAAGACGTCTACCTTGCCACGCAGGAGCGCAAAGGCGATGGGCATGAATTTTTAGCGTTGTATCCGGAAGAAGGGGATTGGAAGAAGGGTTAACTAACGCGCCAGTTCAACCACTAGCGTATCAAGAGCCAGGTCCAGTGTGATCTGGCTCGTTTTGACTCGTTCATCAATGTTCAACAAACGGTGATAGATCGCCTCGAGAGCATCCATGGAAAAACGTCCGGCTTGTCCGGTGGTCTTTTCGGCAACATACGGATGGATCGCCAGCGCGCGCGCCACATCGTCTTTATTGCCGCGCGCATCAAGGATCTCACGCGCTTGAAGCAGCAAACGAAATTGACGCACGACCATCCCCCACAATGAAAATGGGTCTTCATTCTCTAACAAACGATGCAATAACTTTTGCGCTGTTTTGGCATTGCCCTGGGACAACGCATCGACGAAGTCGAACACGCTTTGCTGGGATGTGACGATGCAAACTGCCTCCACATCGGACCCGCGCACGGGTCGCTCCCAGTTAACATACGCCAGCAACTTTGAGATTTCCATGCCCGCCTGACGGGTATCCACGCCGGACATCTCCGCGAGACGCGCCGCTGCCGCAGGTTCGATCTGCCCGCCTTGATTCTGGCTTCGTTGATGATCCACCCGGGCATATCACGTTGTTGCGGCAGGAAGAAGGCTTGCATGCGAGCATGCGGTTTATTCTTCTCGCCCCATTTGACGAGCCAATGCTTTTCGGCATCTTTGGCTTTTTCAACCGTGTCATACAAAACAACTTTTGCCGTATCAGGCGCTTTCTCTAAAAATTCCAAAAACTTTTTGCGGGCATCGGGCTTGGTAAATTTACAGAAGGATACGCGATATAAACCAATCTCTTCGGTGCGAGGAACGGCATGGCATTGACCGCATTGTTCAAGTCGTTTTCGGTCATGGAGCGCGCTTCGAGACGGGTCGTGTTCATGTCCGCCGTGGTGGGGTCGGTGAACTCAGACTCGAAATCTTTGAGCTTGCGCGTGATGGCAAATTCGTCGTTGCCGTATAAGAGGAAGATGGTAGGCATATGATCTTAAACACGAAGGACACTAAGGTACTACGAAGGAAAACCTTTGCGAAACTTTGTGCCCTTTGTGTTTAATCACTTTGTAATGACTCGATGCACACCCTTGCGGACAGGCACAATATCTATGATCTGCATCGAGCCCAGATTCGCTTCGGTGGTAACGTATTTCTGAAGCCACGGTCCAAGCGGTTTACTGAGTTGATAGCCTACCAGCGCAAAGAGCAATGCAAGCGGAATGAGCAAGAGGCGCCACAGCGTAGACTTGGTTCCCCGCAGCGGCATCCATGCAAAGGTCCCGGCAAGAAGCGCGGTGGTCGCCATGTTGGTTCCGCAGCCTGGGTGGACGGCGAGTCCGCTTTCACCAGAATTGAGTCGCGTATGCGCTTCTGTTGCAGATTCCCAAATTTGTTGCGTGGTCAGATCGCCGAGCAGGAAAAAGCCGGTCGGGTTGGAATGTCCCGCCATGCGTTTGCCGGGATGCTTGTGTGACAGTAAATGAATGGCGGCATGTTCAAGCGCATGATTGCGCCGTGTTTCGAGAATGAGGGGAAGATCGAGGATCATAGGATGATTATATGTTATATCTGCATGACGGGAGAATCATAAATCTTTTCGAGTAATTCAAGGAACTCAGAAGATGGACGTGACTTGAGTATCTCTTTGCGTTCGTCACGGCTGAGGTGCTGCATCATCACGTATTGGACGGCGTTCTTACGGAAGAGGCGTGAGCCGTCTTCATCACCGTAGAATTCAACACAGCGCGCTAAATGTTTACGGATGGTGGCTTTGACCACATCCGGCGGGACCTGGTCGCGGTCGAGGCGCGAGAATATCCACGGGTTTGGAATGGCACCGCGCCCGATCATGACTGCATCAACGTTGGCGTGCGCTTTCATACGATCAATATCGGCGACGGTTTTCACATCACCGCTGCCAATGACGGGAATCTTCACCAGCGATTTCACTTCCGCGATAGCATCCCAATCGGCATTGCCTGCATAGCGTTGTTCTTTCGTGCGTCCATGCACAGCGACAAGTGAACCACCCTCTTCTTCGATGATGCGGGCAATGAGTTTATAGTTTTTCTTTTATCCCAACCGAGGCGATCTTGCCCGTAACCGGCACGCGTAAATGCTTTACCAGTTTACGGAACGTCCGCGCAATACGCAGCGGTGACGGCATCATGCCTACCCCCGCACCACGGTCCGCGATGGTTTTGGCGGGGCAACCCATATTGAGGTCGATCACATCGGGATTGTTCTCTTGAATTTTCAATGCGGCTTGCAAGATAAGTTCGGGGTCTTCGCCATAAATTTGAAAGGTGATGGGACGTTCCGGCTCGTTGAAGTACATCCGTTTGGCAGGCTGCTTGGACTTACTGAGGATCTTCTCCACCTTGATAAACTCGGTGTAGCTCATGGCAGAGCCAAGTTCGCGGCAAAGTGAGCGGAAGGGGCAGTCAGAATACCCGTCCATGGGCGCGAGGATGGCGTCGCCATAGATGGGCAGATCACGGATGAAGAAGTTAGTGTCTTGCTTTCGTTCATAGGTATGGAAAGTATAACAAACCATTTTCCTGTTTATTAGGTGACAGTCACTTGGAAGTGACTGTCACCTATTTTACTTATGCAGCTTGCTTCTTCCACAACTCCAAAAAGTGCTTATTGAACTTGCCAACCTTTGGCGCGACAACCGCCTGACAATAAGGCTGGGATTGATTGCGCACGAAATATTCCTGATGGTATTCCTCAGCGTTATAGAAATCTTTGAGCGGCTCCACTTCAGTGACGATGCGGCTACCCCAAACCTTTTGCGCTTCCAACTCGCGGATGGTCTGCTCGGCAACTTCCTTTTGCTCGGGCGTGTGATAATAAATGCCGGAGCGATACTGCGTACCCACATCCGCGCCCTGACGATTCAATGTGGTCGGGTCGTGGATAACAAAGAAAATATTCAACAGATCGCGAAGCGTAAATGACAGACGTGTTGAACTTGATCTGCACTATTTCGGCATGCCCTATCACCATTGCAAACCGCACGACACCCGGGTTGGTAACATGCCCGTTGGCATAGCCCGAATCCACAGACAGCACGCCTTTGACTTCATCATAAACGGCTTCCAAGCACCAGAAACAGCCCCCCGCCAGCGTGATAGTCTCAACATTTGTGCTCATCATAAATTCTCCTCTTTACTTGTTCTTCTGAATATTGCTTTTGAATAAGGCGAGATACTCACCATAGCCTTCTTTCCAATTCCTCCACTGGAATAAAAGAGTGAGGCAGAATTTATACAATAGCGCAATCCGGTTGGCGCAGGTCCATCGTCAAAGACATGCCCCAAATGTGACCGCCATGTTTGGAGCGCACTTGTTCTCAAGCCATAAAGAATTCCCCGTGTCGGTATGCTCAGTGACATTTTCCGCGGTAAGTGGCTGTGTAAAGCTGGGCCAACTGCAGCCAGAGTCGAATTTCAAGAGCTAAACAGTGCCTCTAGAAACAATGTCCACATAGATGCCGTCTTGTTTATGATCCCAAAATTCATTTTGAATGGCGGCTCGGTCCTGGGCATGTTGTGTAATTTCATATTGTGCCGGGGGTAAGTTGTTGGGCGCAATTTTTCTTCGGACAGTTTACGATACGTTTTCATTTAGACCTTCACTGGTTGGCTTGGCAACATTTATTTCCAATACTACGTATGCTAAAAAATTACCTTGAGAAAGCATGATAGTTAAAATCAAAAGTCCGCCTCGCAGCGGACTTTTGACTGATTTTACACTTCAAACTTTTATCTCGTCCCCAGATACGGTCACCAAACTGCTGGTGACCTTTAGGCTTACCAAATGAAAGTCCTATGCCTGTTCGCTGATCGCATCGCTCAGGGATTGGTTCAGCCAGGCTTCCATTTGAGTAACGAACATCCCCGGCACTACCCTGTTGGCTGATCTGCATTGACTCGATCTTGAAGTAAGGATGCTTTGTTAACGTCGATGGACAATTCCCCAACGACTAATGCAGAAGTGACGCTCTCACTTCCATTAACCATGCCCTGTGATCCGCACCTTCCCATCGCGCAGGTAGACCTGACTCGTTCAAGGCAGGTCGGGTTATTCTTCATTTCCATGGCGATCCATGAAGTAAGCTGTTGCTCTGTAATGGTAACCGTGGTCATTGTGCCCGGCTGCGGCAGGCTCTCTTCAAGAATAACAGACTTGGCTTCCAGCCCAGCCAGATC